>JBOHWI010000344.1:0-14654 GCA_050736675.1 Binatus sp. (SeqCode) | reverse complement strand
GGGCGATGGCGCGCAACCGGCGTGTACGCACTCGCGAGTGACTTCGCCATCACGCCTTCGTATCCGGCGGCGACCGCGTCGGCGTAGAATTTCTCGGCGTCGGCGAGATTCGGCTTAACGATGCGTTCGACTATTTCCAGCCCGGCTGACGACTGCAGCCCTTCGAGCATGGAAATTCTGTCCGCCCATGGACGATCGATCGTCAGCGCGCCGTCGAGCGCCAGCACGTCGAACACGTAGAGCTTCAACGGCTGCTCGGCGCGCGCCTTCTCGATGTCGCGCGTGCGCCCGAACCGGCGCATCAGATCCTGAAACGCCGCCGGCCTTCCCGACGCGTCGACGCCGATCACCTCACCGTCAAGGATCGCGTGGCGCGCGCCGATTCGATTCACCACCTCGACCACGTCGGGGATGCTCTCCGTGATCTCGTTGAGCCGGCGCGAGAAAATCCGCACGCCGCCGTTTTCGCTTTCACTGCCCGCATGATGTATCTGCACGCGCGCGCCGTCGAGCTTGTGCTCGAACGACAGCTCCGGGCCGAGCGTGGCGAACGCCTCCGCAACATCCGCGGCCGGAAACGCGAGCATCGGTTTGAGCGGCTTGACCGCGGCTGCACGCGGCGAAGAATCGCTTGCGACCGCGCCCGGCGAGCGAATCATTCGCACCACGCGGCCGAGGTCGGCCTCCAGCATGTGAATCCGGCGAACTTCGCTGACCGGGCGCGCGCCCATCCTGGCAATCGCCTCGAGCATCAGCCCCTCGCTCACGCCATGGCGCATCTCACCGATCAGAATCTTCGCGATGTACTTGCCCTCGAACGCCGATGCACGCGAGAACAGCTCGCGCAGCGCGTCGAGCTTGCGGTTGCGCGCATGGCGCCCCTCGATTGCCGCAATCGCGACGAACGTTTCGTTGAGCTCGCGAATCGTGAGCGTCGGCTCGGGATCTTCCGCGCGAAGCTTGAGCGTCATCTCGACGGCCTCGCCGAAATCCTCTGCCGCGGTGAAGATGTCCTCGCCCTGATCCAGGCTGTCGGTCATCTCGGCGACGATTTTCCAGATTGCGCGGCCGCTTATATGCAGCCGCTTCTCCTCACCCTGTTCGACCGCGCGGCCGACGATGAATCGCGCCGCGATTTCCGCATCGTCGACGTCGAGCGAGGCGAGGAAGGCGCCGACTATCTCCGCCATCTGCAGCCGGCTCTGAGTCTGGCTGAGCGACTGGCAGACGATGGCGAAGTCGTAAAACGAGGGCACGTACCTACGCAGCCATCGGATGCGCCTTCACGAACGGCAGAAATACTTTCAGGAATGCGCCGCGCTCGTCGGACATGAACGCGTGTCCCACGCCCGGGATAACGTGCAATTTCGCGCCGGGTATTTGCGCCGCGATTATCTCGGAGTTCTTCGCCGGGATCAGCACGTCTTCGGCGCCGGTCACGACCAAAGTCGGCGCCTTGATTTGCGGCAGACGGTCGAAAGTCTTCAGCGTGTAAGTCGCTTCGAGCTGGCGCTGGAACGCAAACGGCGGTGTCGGATACTTGAGCAGTCGCGGAATAGCGGCCTCGAGCACGTCGCGATGCTCCGCGATGTATTTCGGCGTATGCCCCAGCGGCCATCCGCGTCTGATTACGTCTTCCGGCGAGACGCCCTCACGCGGCGCGGTCAGAATCTTCAACGATTCGGGCGGCGGCGGCATCGAATGCGTTCCTCCCGCGGTCGTGCATCCGAGCGTGAGCGTCGCCGTTCGGCCGGCGTGCCGCAGCGCAAACTCCTGCGCGATCATTCCGCCCATCGAGACGCCAAAAATATGCGCACGCGGAACGTCGAGCCTGGTCAGCGTCCCGGCCGCGTCATCGGCAAACATCTCGATCGAGTACGGCGCGTCGGGCTTGTCGCTCTGGCCGGTGCCGCGATTGTCGAAGGTGATCACGCGGAAGGTGCGCGCCAGTTCGGTTATCAGTTCTGGATCCCACTGCGCTGAACTGGCGCCGAGACCCATAATCAGCAGCAGAGGCTCGCCTTTCCCGGCCACGTCGTAGTTAAGGTTCACATCGCCGACTTGAATCTTTGGCATTTCGATTTCCTCTCGGGACCGCCAATGGCAGCCGCTCTATTTGTTGGTGCAAAATCCCTGCTTCTTCATGTACTCGACGGAGTTGCCGGTCAATGGCGATTCCGCCGCCGCATCAGCGCGATAGACCGAAGTGTGCTGCGGATCGTAATAGCACATCAGCTTGATAGCCTGCCCCGCTGGAATCTGGAATTCGATTGATTCGGGAACGCTGGATTGCCCGTATGAAGTCATCGTCGAAGGCTGTGACGACGCCGGCGAGATTCCTCCCGTGGCCTGGCACATCTTGACCGCATCGATTTGGCAGCTGCCGACTTCGGCGGGCGATATCTGCATGTTCGCCAAATCCATCTCCTGCGCCTTCTTGCTCGAGCACGACGCCGTGCAAGTCGCGATCGCCAACAGGATTACCAACCTTTTCATCACTGGTACGCGCTCGCGCATTCAGGCCGCCGTCGAGGCAACTGTGGCGATATCGCCCTTCGCCCGATTCTCGAGTTCAACCTTGCGGCATCGGAGCATCATCTCGCTGCCCGCGATGTAAGCAGTCTCCACGATCGCAATTCCCTGGCGCGCAAGTATCTCCCGCAAACGCGCCAGTGTGTAATGCGCGGTCTGCTCGTCGCCGTGTTGCCCCGGCATCAGTCGGCGGTAAATCGGTTCGATCGTCCGCCATCCAATCGTCCCGTAGTCCGGCGTGCCGAGGATGAGCGTGCCGCCGCTCCGCAGCACCCTGCGCATCTCACTGAAGATCGACTCGTGGTATGGAGTGTGTTCGATGACCTGCGAACTGATCACGCAGTCGAATGAGGCGTCCTTGAACGGCAGCGCGACGGCGGATGCATTGACCAGCGGAATCTCGTAGCGGCGCAGAAACCGGAGCTTGGCGTAGTTGGAGTCCATGCCGATCGCGTGGTTGAGGCTCTGCATATTCAGGCTCGAGCCGCATCCCGCGTCGAGCACGCGCCCCGCGCCTTGCGCCCATAGCGTAGTGATGCGATGCCGGCGGCGATGCCAGTAGCGCTTCGGCGGATTCAGACTGTTGAAGGCGCGTTCGGCATAGTCGGCGGACGCAAGCGAGTGGCGGAGTTTCCACAACGGTAGCGAAGAACGAAATATCTTCCATCCAAAACTGGCCAGCTTCGCGTGCGAGCGGCCCGCGCCGCGCGGAAAATAGATGAACGGAACTTCGACGACGCGGAAGCCGCCGGCGTACGCCTTGACGATGATTTCCTCCTGCACCTCGAAATTCGTGGCGTCGAGTTCGAGGTTCGCGAACACGTCTCGCCGGTACAGGCGAAATCCGCTGGACAGGTCGAGCACGGGGACCGAGAGGAACCGCCGCAGCGCCAGGTTCAGGAACCAGCTCGTCGAGCGACGGATGAAATCGTGGTAGGCGGCGGCGCCGAGCACGTAGCGCGATGCGACTACGATGTCGCCGTGAGTTCGCGCCCGCCACATTTTTACGAAGAACTCCGGATCGTGCGACTGGTCGGCGTCGAGCGTCAGCACATAGTCGCCGCGAGCCTGGGCAATGCCCGTTTCCAGAGCGCCCGCGAATCCGCGCCGGCGTTCTCCGACGACCCGCGCGCCGAGAGCCTCCGCAGTTTCGCGAGTGCCGTCGCTCGACGGGCCGTCGATTACTATGATCTCATGCGTAAGCCGCTCGCGGTCGAGCGCCTGGACCAGCCTGGGGATAAGTACCCTCAGGTTTTCGGCCTCGTTCATGACCGGCAAAATTACGGAAACGTCCATTCGGGTCCAGTTTCCTTTATGCTCCGACGCAAGAAAAGGGAATATGCCGGATTGAACAACGTCGCGCGCAGGACGCTCGCAGGGTAAACTCTGTAAGCGGATGAGGATGGGCGTGCGGAAAAAATCAAAATCGACAATCATTGCGTTGGCGGCGTTCGCTGCTGTAGCCGCCGGCTCCACTGCGTCCCTGGCGAGGGTGATTCACCGGCATCCCGAGACGGCCAGGCATGCCGCGAAAGAAGAAGCTCCAGCGGTTCCGCGGACTGCTATTCACGTGCTCGGAGACCGGCCCGCGCCGTTCGCGCTCGACGCCAGGGCCGCCATGATGATCGACGCCGACACCGGTGCGGTGCTGTACGCGTACAACGAGCATGAGAAGATGCAGCCCGCCAGCCTCGCCAAGATCATGACCTTCTACCTTAGCCTCGACGCGCTCAAGGCGGGCAAGCTCGCGCCGACCACCGACGTCACGATCAGCGAAAAAGCCTGGCGCCTCTCGATGGACGACACCGTCTCGCGGATGTTTCTCGGCGTCGGGCAAAAGGTCGCCGTGAACGATCTCCTGTCGGGCCTGATGGTGTCGTCGGGCAACGACGCCGCCGTGGCGCTGGCAGAGTATCTCGGCGGCAGCACTGACGCGTTCACGCAAATGATGAACGACAAAGCGAAGGAAATCGGCCTCAAGGAAACGCACTTCACCAACCCCGACGGCTTGCCCCAGGAGGGTGAATTCACAACCGCGGCCGACATGGTCGCTCTTGCGCACTCGCTCGTGCGGCATCATCCGGAGGCGCTCAGGTACACCTCGGAAAAGGAATTCGCGTTCGATAAAATCAGGCAGCCCAACTTCAACACGCTGCTGTTCTACGACAAGCGCGTCAACGGGATTAAGACCGGCCACGTTGACGAAGCCGGCTATCACCTGGTCGCGTCGGCGTCATCGAACGGGATGAATCTGCTGTCGGCCGTGTTGGGCGCGCCGACTTCGGAGAGACGGCGCACCGAGACCGAAAAGCTAATCGAGTGGGCCTTTCGCACCTTCGTCAGCTACCGGCCCGATCTGAAAAAGTCGATGCCCGCAACGATACCGGTGCGCGACGGTGTTGACGAAAATGTCGCGATTGGCCCTCACGGCGATGCGGTGTTCACGCTGGGGCGCGGCGAAGAGACCAAGGTGACGGTTCAATTCGAGCCTGCGGCGAGGTACCTGGAGGCGCCGGTTCATCCCGGCGACGCGGTCGGCGATCTGACCGTTCTGCTCGGCGGCAAGCCGCAAGCGACGATTCCGATCGTCACCCAGGCGTCCGTGGCACGCGCCGGATTCTTCGGCCGCCTGCGCCAGAAGATCGGCCGCATGCTCTAAGCGCGCCGCGCTACGCTTTCAATTCTTCGAGCAGCGCTTTCGCGGTGCGCAGATCGTTGGTATCGAACCCATCGGTGAATTGCGCGAACGACGGCGCCAGCACCGCGCGGCCCTCGTCGCGCCTGCCGGTGCCGGCCATCAGCCGCGCCAGGCTCGTCGCCGCGCGCAGTCTCCACGAGTTCGCCTCCTGCCGCACCGCAATCTCGATTGCACGCCGGAAACATCGCTCGGCTTCCGCGGCGCCGTCCGGATACAGCAGCATCGTCTCGCCGCGAAGCCTGTGAATCTCCGCTTCGAGCAGACGATGTTCCATTTGCTCAGCACGCTGCTGTGCCCGATCGAGCTCGCGCAAACTTTCATCGGGACGCTTCATCATAAGGTACAATTCCGCCAGCAGCACGAATGAAAACGAGTAGATCAGGTCGGCGTTGCTGGCGGCCAGATTCACGACGGACTCTTTCATCATCGTGAGCCCGGCCTCGAGCGCGGCTTGATCGCCCAGGTAAAGGCCTTCGCCGGCAATCGTGCGTGCCAGGCACATTTTCCCCGCCGCCAGCCAATACGGAAATCCGTACTCGGTAGAAAGTTCGATCAGAGCTTCGGATCGGGATCGTACGTCTGCGTACTCTTGCCGGAAATGATTCAGCACGATCGCGTGCAGGTGAACCAGCGCGACGCCGAAGGGGCGGCCCAGCCGCGTGGCCAGTTCTTCCGCCTCCGCGATCCGCTGCTTCGCCTCCTGCAGATGCCCGCCGATATGAAGCGCCCACGCAATATTGCTGCGCGACGGTGTGACCGGCGCGGCCATCATCGGCAGGTAGCGTGCAATGTCGCGGTCGAAGATATTGATGGCTATCTCGGAGTTCTTTCGCGCCGCTGTAAATTCGCCCATCCAGAGTTGCGTCGCCGCCATCGCGTTGTGCGCGCCCGCCGTCGCCAGGTCGCTCTGCACGCGCTCGGCCATCGCGAGCAACTTCTCAGCGATCTGATGGCTCTCACGCAACTCTCCGCTGGCATGATCAAAGCTCCACAGCGCGAACATCACGCCGAATATCTCGGGCGTCTCACCCGAGCGGCGGCAGAGTTCTTGCGCGCGCGCGATGTTGCCGGCGATCTCCGGCGACGAGAGTCCCAGCGTCGATACGATCAACGGCCCCAGCATCATCTGGATCTTCAGCTCGCGCTGATCGCGCTCCCGCGACTCCGGCATCTCGCCGATCCGCACCAACGCTTCGCGCGCATAGCGTATCGCGTCGTTGTACGCGGAGCGGATCGACGCCTGCTCGGCCGCGCGTGTCAGGTACTCGACCGCCTTGAGCGCGTTGCCGCTGCGTCCATAATGATGCGCCAGGTCGGCCAGATGATCGTCGAGCGTCGCCGCGTACATCGCTTCCAGCGCGGCCGCCGTGCGCTCGTGTATTTGCTTGCGCCGCTCCATCAGCACCGAGCCGTAAGCGACCTCCTGCGTCAGCGCATGCTTGAAGGTGTACTCGTTTTCCGGAAACGCCGGCTGCTCATAGATGAACTCGGCAATTTGCAGATTCGACAGGATTGGCGCCAGTTCGTCATCAGGCCTGCCGACCACGCGCCGTACCAGCCCGATCGGGAACTCCTTGCCGATCACCGCGAGCGACTGCAGCAGGTCCTTGTCCACCGGTGCCAACTTGTCGATTCGCGCAGCCAGGATGCCCTTGACGGTCGATGGTATCTCGATCGACGCGATCGGCTTGGCCAACGAGACGGCGCCGTTGCGCGCCAGCACGCCCTGATCGAACAGCACCTGCACCATCTCCTCGATGAAAAATGGATTGCCCTCCGTGCGCTCGATGATCGTCGCCTTGAGTGGATCCAGCGCGGCCGCGTCGCCCAGGATTGCCGTCAACAGCTCCGCAGCATTTTCCACGCCGAGCGGATCGAGCCGCATCTGCGTGTAGTAGGTCTTGCTGCCCCAGTTGTGGCGATACTCGGGCCGGTAGTTGACCATCATCAGAATCTGCGCGGTGCCAATCGAATCGGCCAGCAACTGCAGCAGTGCTTCGGACTCGGCGTCGATCCAGTGCAGGTCCTCGAAGATGAGAATCAGCGGCTGATTGAGGCTCTCGCGCAAGATCAGGCTCTTCACCGCCTCGCGCGTCCGCCGGCGTCGAATCGAAGGATCCATTTCGTCCAGCCGCGCGTCACCCGACGGGATTCCGAGCAGCGCGAACAGATGCGGCAGCGTATCTTCCAGCGCACGGTCCAGCGCCAGCACCTTGCCGGTGACTTTCTCGCGCCGCGTGCGCTCGTCGTCACGTTCGCCGATTCGGAAATAGCTCTTGAGCAAATCGACCACCGGCAAATACGCCGACGCTTTGCCGTGCGAGAAGGAAAACGCCTCGAGCACCAGGCATTCGCTCTGCCGGCGCATCTTGAATTCGTAAAACAGGCGCGACTTGCCGACTCCCGCCTCGGCCATCGCCGCAACGATTTGCCCGCGTCCGCCGCGCGCTTGCTCGAGCGCCTTGTCGAGCTGCGCCAGCTCGGCGCGCCGGCCCACGAACTTCGACAGCCCGCGCGACGCCGACATCTGCAGCCGCGTCCGCAGCGGGCCGATCCCCATCACCTCGAACACGTTGATCGGCTCGCTGACGCCCTTGATTCGCGCAGCGCCCAGCGGTTTCAGCTCGAAGTAGCCGGCCGCGAGTTTCTGCGTCTGCTCCGCGATTACGATCGATCCCGTCGGCGCCAGCGTCTGCATCCGCGCCGCCAGGCTCATCGAATGGCCAATCGGCGTGTACTCGGTGTGCGCGTCGTCGGTTCGTATCGATCGCACCACCACCTCGCCGGTGTTCAGCCCGACGCGGATTTCAACCGGCGGATTGCCCGTGGCGCGCAAGTCCGCCGAATACTTCGTCATGTCCTCTTGAACGCGCAGCGCCGCATAGAGTCCGCGCTGAGCATGATCTTCATGCGCCACCGGCGCGCCGAACAACGCGAAAATTCCATCGCCGGTGGATTGCACGATGTAACCGTCGTAGCGATGCACCGCGTCGATCATCAGCTTCAGCGCGGGATCGACAATCGCCCGCGCCTCTTCGGGATCGAGACCCTCGATCAAATCCATCGAGCCCTTGATGTCGGCGAACAACGCCGTCACGGTCTTGCGCTCGCCGCCCGCGGCGTCGTCGGCGGCCTGCTCCGGGCGGACTCGTACCGACGGCTCGACGACGGATGCGGAGGCCTTCGCGCTCGCGCCGGCTTCCCGAGCCGGCGTCAGCGCCACGCCGCATTCGCCGCAAAATTTGAACTCGGGCGGATTTTCAAATCCGCAGCCCGGGCACGCTGCGCGCAATGCGGCTCCGCAATTGCCGCAGAACTTAATCCCGGCCGGATTTTCCGTGGCGCAACTGGAGCATCGCATCGCGATCAAACTCTATCCGGCAATCCGCTCAGACCCAACCTGCTGGGTGCAGAGGTCACCCCTGCCCAAGGAAGCGTGAAACCCACGGTGGGTTTCACATTCAACAAGGTGAATTACCCTTCCCCCGCCACGCTCACCATTTGAGCCCCATCGCCTCGGTCAGAAATTTCATGAATGGCGATGCGTCCTTGCACGCGCCCGCAAATAAATCCATGAACTCCGCCGAGCAGACTTCCTGGCGCGTGAACTCCGTGCCGCCGATGAAGTCCCTGCGCTTGAGATGCTCGATCAACGGATGCGACGCATCGAAGCCCTTCGGCGGGCGCGAGAGCATATCGCCCATCAATTCGAATCGGGCCTTGAACTTGCGATCGTTCACCGCCCCTTTCCACTTCGCCGCACGCGCAACGATCGTATTGCGAATCCTCGCGACCGCGTCCGGCTCCGGATGCCACACGCCCACGCCCGCAAAAGCCTCAGCCGGCGACAGCGACAAATAGAACGACGGCGACCCGTGATGGCGCTCGACACTGCGATGGCCGAACGCGGCCGAGGCGTTGATGTGATACGGCGTCTTGTCGCGCGAGAACCGCAGATTGCGATAGATGCGCATCATTGAGCCGCCGGTCGGGCGTGGATCCGCAACGTAGCACGGGCTGATCTTTCGCAGTCGCGGCGCGAAATCCGCAATGAATGCGAGCATCGGTTCGCGCACCTCATGCTCGTAGCGCGCCTTGTTCGGGACAAACCAATCGCGCTTGTTGTTGCGGCTTAGTTCCTCGAAAAATTCGAAAAATCGCGGGGTGAAGTAGCGCCGTGCCATCGCTCGTTCGTCAGGCCCGAATAAATTCGCTCAAAATTTTGAAGAAGCGCTCCGGCTCATCGCGATGCGCCCCGTGTCCGGCGTTCTCAAATATTTCGAGGTGCGCCACCCCCGGCGCCATTGCGGCCGCGATGTCCTTCGAGTCGGCCAGCGGCGTGATCGGGTCGAACACGCTCGCCGAGATCAACGTCGGACATTTGATCTTCGCGAGGTCGGGCAGAAAGTTGAAGTTGTGCTCCTCGTGCAGGAAAAACTGCGCCATCAACTTGGGATTCATCACCGAGCGCTGCATCATCTCGGGCCCCGACGGAGTTCGGTTGTACAGCGGGAGACACTTCTGCTGATATTCAGCCATCGCCTCCGGCCCGGGATTCTCGAAAAATCGCCGCGCCGCTTCACGGGCTTCCGCCCCACCCAGCTTCTCGAACATTTCCAGCGATCGATCCTGCCGCGTTACCGCCGCAGTGCTGCTCAACACCAGTTTGCCCGGATGATCGGGATGGCGCGTCGCGTACGACATCGCGACCATCCCGCCGAATGACAATCCCAGCACGATCGGGCGCTCGATCTCGAGCGCCTCGCAAAACGCGCGCACGTCGTCGCCCCACTGCGGGAGATTCCACTTCGCCGGATCGCCGCGATCGCTGCGGCCGTTGCCGCGATGGTCGAGATAGATGACCTGCGCGATCTCCGTGACGCGCGAGAACGCGGGTTTGAAGCTCGAATGGTCGAAGCCGGGACCGCCGTGCAGCAGTACGACCGTCGGCGCCTCGCGCATCGCCGCGCCGTCGGGCCGCAGCTTCGCGCCTTCAACATCGAAGAACAGTCGAACGTCGCCGATATTTACTCGCATCCGCGGATTACTAACGCGAAGGACCGCGCTGTGCAAACGAGTCAGCTATTTTTCGATGCGTAGATGGAAAATGCCGTCGCGCGCGGTCGATTCGAGCACTACGTAGCCTTCGGCCTCGGCCGCACCGGGGATGTCGCGGGCGCCGCGCGGATCGTCCAGCGTCAGTTCGAGCAGCTCGCCGTGTGCCATCTGCTCGAGCCGCACTTTCGCGCGCGCCCAGTTGAGCGGACACTTGACGCCTCGCAGGTCGAGGCGAACTGCTCTGCCGCGCGCTTCCATGCCTGCATGATTCTTATCACACCGCGCATTGACGTGAATCCGGCGCGCGAAATCGCTAAGCTGACGCGATGTTCCTCGAAAGCGCCGAACTCTACGACGCCATCTATCACTTCAAGAACTACGCGCGCGAATGCGAAACTTTGCGCGCTGTGATCGCGGTCGCCGCGCCGGGTGCGCGCACGATTCTCGACGTCGCATGCGGCACCGGCGAGCACGACAAATTTCTAAAAGACAAATATGCGGTCGACGGTATCGATCTCAATGAAAATTATCTGCGCGCCGCACGCGCGAAGAATCCCGCAGGCCGCTACTCGCGCGCCGACATGACCGACTTCGATCTGGCGGCCACCTACGACGCAGTGACCTGCCTGTTCAGCGCGATCGGCTACCTGCGTACCGTCGATTGCATGCAGCGCGCGGTCGCGTGCATGGCGCGTCACGTAAAACCCGCCGGCGTGCTCATCGTCGAGCCCTGGCTCACACCGGATGATTGGAAACCCGGCACCAGCCATCTCCATGCGGGCGAAATCGGCCCCGACAAGGTCTGCCGCATGACTGTGAGCAGCCAGGAAGGCAACCTATCCATCATGCAGATGCACTACCTGCGGAGCACGTCGCACGGCGTCGAGCACTACAGCGAACGCCTCGAGCTCGGCCTGTTCACCCGCGGCGAGATGACGCGCGCGTTCGAGTCTGCGAACATGGATGTGCGCTACGACAGCGAAGGCCTGATGGGCCGCGGCCTCTACATCGCGCACCACCGCAAGTGAGCTTTAACACTGGGTGTAGGGGTCACCCCTGCCTCGCGAATCGCTCCGTCGCGCGTGTGAGAATCGCTCGCATCGCGTCGAGGCTCTGGGCGCCCACCAGCGGATATTCGCCGACGAAGAACGTCGGCACGCCGCTGACACCGCGCTGATGCGCCGCGAGGGAATTATTCTTCAGTCGCATCTCGTACTTGGGCGATTTTATCGCGTCGGCAACTTCGCCGGCGTCCATTCCCACTTCTGCCGCCAGCCGCGCGACGACGCCCGCGTCACCGATATTCTCGCCGTCGTTGAAGTACGCGCGGTAGATTCGCTCTTCCAGCGCTTCGTCGCGGCCCGACTCGCGCGCGAACTCCGTAGCCGCCAAGGCGCCGCGCGAATTGGTCAGCACCGCCGGCGGCTTGATCTCGAATCCTACAGCGTCGGCCATCGCCACGATTCGCTGCCAGGTCGCTTTGCGCACCGCCGCATCGCCCGGCTCGCGCACCTTGTCGGCTGCTATCCCTTCAGCCGGCCAATCTGGATGAATCTGAAAGCCGCGCCACTCGAGCTCGAAATCGAATTCGTGCTTCAGCTTTCGCATCGTTTCGAAGCCAACGTAGCAGAACGGACAGATGTAGTCCGAGAACATCACGATCTTCAGCGCCATCGCATGACACCCATGCGCACAACATACGACTTGCTCGCGAGCGCCGTCAAAACCGGCTATCGCTCCGCGACAGTGAACATATAATCGCCGCCGTCGTACGCGTACTTGTTGATCACGTCGTTGATGCGCCCGGATTCGATGTCGTCGGCTATGCGCCGCACCCCGCGCGCGACTTCTTCCCGATCGGGCGCATCTGCGAAACTCGAAATACCGCTTCTGATGCGCGGGTCGAGATACCGTTCCGGCTTATGCTTCCCGCAATAGAGAAAAAGATCTTTGAGGTCGGGAGTCACGTCGTATGTTTCTTCGCACTCGATTCGAAATCCGGCCGAGTCGAGCACGTCGACGGTCACGAATCGCTCGTACGGCGCCGTCGCTTTTTCGATCATCATTCGCGGAAAATATTCGTTCAACCAGCAATGCCGCATCTGCTCGGCGGTGCAGTTGAAAATTACGAATCGCGCGCGCGGAGTCAGCACGCGACGGATCTCCTTGAATGCCGCGAGCGGGTCCGCCATGTGATGATGCACGAACGTGCAGGTCGCGCCGGCAAAGCTGCCCGACGCAAACGGGATCGCCTCGGCGCGTCCGTTGCTCCAAGCAATCGCCGGCGCTTTCTCCTTCGCCCGCGCGAGCATCGTTGCCGAAAGTTCCAGCCCGCGAATCGGCACGCCCGCCTGATGCATCGCGATCGTGTAGTTCCCGGTCCCCGATCCGACGTCGAGATAACGCCCATCCGCGCGCGGACGCAGATGATAAATCAATCGCGAGAGCAGGTACGGGTCGGCCTGCCGCGTCGTGTCGTAACCGATTCCGATTCGGTCGTACAGCGCCATCGAGCTACATCTGCTCTCCGCCGACGGTCAGCACGATCGCGCTCTCGTCGAGCGCTTCGACCGAATGCTCGATTGCGCGATCCAGCGCGACCATCGCACCCGCCGTCACAAGCTGCGTCTTGCCCTTCGCGATGAAATTGATCCGCCCTTCGATCACTTGCAGCGTGATCGGCGCGCGCGTGTGATGCTCCTGCAGCTTCGCCCCCTTCTTCAGCATCATCAGCGCCACGTTGATCCCGTCGCCCTTGACCAGGGAACTGCCATGCCGATCGTTATCGGTCCACGCCGGCTCGCTCTTGAGCCTCGCGATCTCCGCCCGTACGTCGACGGCGATCAATCCGCCCTGCGCCAGGAAATTTTCGTTATGAGGATGTCGCGCCTGATGCTTCGCCTGATCGGCCTGTCTCGCCCGATCGGAGTCTTTAGTCTGTTGCGCCATTGAAGACCTCCACAATCGCCATTCTTTCGCCGCCGGCGAATCCGCGCAATCACCTGCGCGGTGGGTGATTCAAAATCTCGAAACCAGTATCTTCACGCACATGAGCAACCCCGCCAACCAGGTTATCGAATACTCGAACTTTACGTCGGTCGTTACCGGCGAGGGCGACTGGATGCCCGCGGGCTTCCCGCTGCCCGACGGCGGCTTCTGGCAGTATCGCGAACCCGATGCCGTCGTCATCGTGCAGGACGCTTTTCTGCGCGTCGCCGCGGTGCCGTATACGCGCGGCCACGACACGATCCAATTCCTCGACAACGCCAAGCACATGTATTTCAGCACACGGACGTTCGCGTGCCCCGACGGCGGCACGATCACGTTTTCGATCGACCTGGCCGCGACGATCATCGACGGCGCGCCCGGCGATCTGTACGACGGCTTCGTTTCATTTAACGTGCTCGATTTCTCGACCGGAGCGGCGCTCGATTTTTTTGTCGGCAACGAAACGATCGCGACGGTGTACGGCAAACTGCCGTTCCCCGGCGTGCCGCTGGTCGAGCCCGCGCAGGGCCCGCGCCACTTCTGCCTGTTCGAGGAAATGCGCGACGCGACCGCACCCGGACGGCTCCACCATTTTGAAATCGCGTACGACTCGGCCGCCGACCGGGTCACGTTCTCGGTGGACGGCAAACAGGTCCGCCAATATTCCAACGTCCCGTTCAAGCTCGGACCGTGCACGCTCGCGCTCGGCCTGATGAGCGAAAAAGATATCGCGCCGGGCAAAGGCAGCGTCTCATGCCACGGCCAAGGGGCAGTCGGCAGATGGGGCAACATCCGGATTACGACGACGACGCGACAGTAGGACGGAATTTATTCCGTCAAATCATTATTCGCCCAGAGAACGACGCAGATGTTTCACGTGAAACATGGGGTCATCTCGAAATAGCTTAGTGTTATCAGCGAGTTGCAGAGAAAATGTTTCACGTGAAACGTCTTAAAGCAGTGCTTGAAGTTTTCCGGGCTGTGCCACTTTAGTTCAGGGGAACAAACCGCGAAGCAACGCGAGACGCCACGTCGCCGCGGCACCGTAACTTTTGGGACGGCGACTGTTTAATCTCCAGCGATGAGAGAACCAGCGAGGGGTACCTGTTGTTCTGGGCGATGGCAGCGACATCGAGCGATCGCGCGGTGCGGACGTTCGGCCGCAACTGGAAGCGCCTGCACACGTTCGGCATCTACCATGTCTGGGTGATTTTTCTTCTGATCTACCTGAGCAGCGCGATGCGTCCCGACACGCACAGATCGATCTTCTTCGTGATCGCGGGCGTGTTCGTTGTTGCGCTTGGAGTTCGCATCGCTTCAGCGCGGAAGTCGAGGGTATCTACTGAGACTCTTGTGTCAATATCGCAATATAAGAGGC
>JBOHWI010000343.1:0-2764 GCA_050736675.1 Binatus sp. (SeqCode) | reverse complement strand
TCGCCAACACCCTCTCGCTGAGGGACTTCACCGATCATGCGCTGAAAATTGTGGACGGCAGCTCGGTCGGTTACCTGGGCGCGCTCAACTACGACGTCGCATTTTACAGCCGCCGCACGATTCCGATCGTCGCGCAAAGGGACTCCGACCTGCCCGAGTATCTGATCGCGTGGCGCACGCTGTTCGACGCGCTTCCGGCCGCGAAACGCGCCCGCTTCGACATCGTGATGGTCTCGAATCCGACCTCGCTCGACGGCACTGACGAGATGCTGCTGCTGCACCAGCGCGCCGGTTCTCGCACGCCCGCCAAACCTTCCGACGACTACATACAAGCAGGAATTTCTATGACAGAGCCGCCGCTCGAATCTCCGCTACCGCCTTCACCAGGCGCGGCAGCACGTCTGCCGATGCGCCGCGCAAGCTGACATCGCAAATCCGCGTGATCTCCGACTCGTAGAGATTCACTTCGATCAACGTGCCGCCGCGCTCCTTTACTTCGAGGGCGAATCCCGCCGCCGGATAAACCGTAGCCGAGGTCCCCGCCACGATCACCAGATCCGCCTTCGCCGAATGCTCCGCGCACAAGTTCAGCACGTCGGTCGGAATGGGCTCGCCAAATGAGACGGTGTCCGATTTCGACAATCCTTCGCATCGCGGACACGCCGGCGGCAACGTCTCGAGGCTGATCGCGTCGCCGTGAAACCGCGTCCCGCAATCGAGGCATCGAATCAACGTCCAGTTGCCGTGAATCTCCGCGAGCGCCTGCTGACCGGCCTGCCGATGCAGGTCGTCGACGTTTTGCGTGATGACGAAGCGCAGCACGCCCAATTGTTCCAACTCCACCAGCGCAAGATGGCCCGGGTTCGGCCTGGCAACTGCCAGGGGCTTGAACAGTTCGTCGTTGCGTTTGCCAAGCCGCTCCTCCCACGCCTTCTTCGGATCGGCCATGAAGCGCTGAAAGCCGTTCATCGGCGGCTCGCCATACTTGGTCCACAACCCGCCCGGCCCGCGAAACGGCGGGATGCCGCTTTCGACCGACATCCCGGCGCCGGTCAATGCGATCGCATAGCGCGCGTCCAGGATCGTTCTTGCGGCTTCGCGGATTTCCTCGTCGCTCGCTCTTTCGCTCGATGTAGCCATCGGTAATCCGCCCTTCGTTTATACTCTCAGATACTCAGTTGGTATCAACTGACTACACACGAAATGAATGTGAATGCATAAGCGGCTAGTCCCGTCGCTTCGGCTCGAATAGTCACTGAGCCCGATACCACCGACTCATTCGCGACTACGCTGTACATCCGCGGCCGGTCCACCGTGATGAACGCGCGCCCGAGGGCGAACTTCACGTCGTCGCCGGGACGTTGCCCGCCTTCGAGCGCGATCTCCGCGCGTACGCTCGCGCCGGCCGGCGGCGCCATCACCAGGTTGACGTCTTTGGCCGTGTACCTGAGCGAAATCGCCGCGCCCGGCGCCTCGCTGCGCGCGCTCTCCTGCTCGACGCGCCACCTGCCCGCCAGATAACTCATGCCCTCCACGTGCGGTCCGGCGTCGCGATAGTCATGCGGACGGTCGCGAACCACACCCTCGGGATTCCCAAACTGTCCGCGCGCGTGACCAAGATACAACTCCGGCGTAACGCGATAGCAGACTGCGCCCGGGCGGTCGCTGTCGCGCACCGGCTCCATCGGCGGCGGCAGGCTGGCGCCCGGATTCAGTTCGCGGAGCAATCCCTGAATAGCTACTTCGGTTTCCTGGTACGCTCCTTCACCGAAATGGTAATAGCGAATGCGTCCTTTCGCATCGATCAGGTATTTGGCCGGCCAGAACCGATTCGAGTACGCGCGCCAGATTGAGTATTCGTTGTCGAGCACGATTGGGTATTCCAGGCCGAAGCGCGTGGCCGCTTCCGCAACGTGCGATCCCTCGCGCGCAAAGGAAAACTCCGGCGCATGTACCCCGACTACTACCAGGCCGCTGTGCGCGTACCTTTTGTGCCACGCCACCACGTACGGCAGCGTGCGGATGCAATTGATGCAGGTGTAGTCCCAGAAATCGACCAGCGCCACAGCCTTGTCGCGCAACGATTTGAGCCTTACTGGGCCATGCTGAATCCATTGCCCGCCTTCCAGTTCGGGCGCCAATACAGTCTCGGACAATTGGGGCATCGCGATCTCCTCGGCAGCCGGGAGCGTAGCACAGCCCCGGTTTCCGCTCGAAGTGCATTTGACGCTTCAACGGTGGCGCGCTAGTCAATCGCTGGTGGATGAATCTTCGCGGCTCAGAGTGATCGCGATCGAATCGCCCGCCGACATGCAACGTGCATACTCGATTCGGCGCCGAGTGTTCATCGAAGAGCAGCGCGTGCCCGAAGAAATCGAGCTGGACGCCGACGACGCGCAAGCGTTTCACGCACTGGCTATTCTCGCCGGAGCCGCCGTTGGATGCGGCAGGATGCTCGAACATGGCGTGGGCGAAGTAAAGATCGGACGAATGGCCGTCCTGCGGGAATTCAGAAACACCGGTGTCGGCGCGCACATCCTGCGCTTCCTGATCGAGTGCGCGCGCACGCGCGGCTTCGGCAAAGCAATCCTGCACGCGCAACTCACCGCCGAAGGCTTCTATCTAAAGGAAGGATTCGTCGCGGTGGGCGGCGTCTTCGACGAGGCCGGCATCGCGCACCGCCTGATGGAGCGCGGACTCTAGTAGCGCAAGCCGGCGGCGAACCGTTCGAGCACGCGCGCGACCGCTCCCGGCTGCTCGAGGA
>JBOHWI010000342.1:0-2632 GCA_050736675.1 Binatus sp. (SeqCode) | reverse complement strand
CGACAGTGCCGGTGGTTGAGGCGCCAAGCTCGGTGCCGCCGCGGTTCTGTTCCTTGAGATCGAGCCCGGCGCAGAAGGCGCGTCCGGCACCTTTCATCACGACCACGCGGGTCTCGGTCTGCGTCGGCAGGCGATGCAGAAAGTCCTCGAGCTCCGCGACCATTTGTGCGCTGAGCGCGTTGAGATTATGCGGGCGATTGAGCGTCAGCCACGCCACGGCGCCGTCGTTTCTGATTTCAATATCTTCGTATGCCATCGGAAGTCGCCTCCTTCACGCGCGGCTTTGAGTTCTTCTGCCCGCCTTTCGCTAACCATAACGCAACATGACGCAAATCCGCCAAGATTCTCAACCTCTGACGGGCACCGATACTCAGTATTGACTTAACCGTGGCACGGTTAGAGGCTGCGTATTGGGCTTTTGAGAGGGATCGAGCGACAAGGCCCGCTTAAAAGAGAAAACACTAAAACTCCCCCAGGGGGGCCTGGCGTCACGATGGCATCTGCGGAAGAAATTCTGACTATCTCGGAGTTGTCGCAGTATCTCCGCGTCCATCCCACCACGATCTACCGCTTGCTGCGCGAAGGAAGGATACCGGGCTTCCGAGTCGGCAGCGCCTGGCGATTCAGTCGCACCGCGATAGAAGTATGGGAGCACGGGCAATCCGAGCCGATCGACGGAAGTTCCGCGCCGACGCGCAAAGCCAAGGGCCGCAAGCCGCGAAAGTAGCGCGCAACTTTCCCGCGCGCCCGTATTTCTGTAATTCTTACCGGCGTGGACTCGGGCGAAACTTCGAGGCGTCGCACACCGTCGCAAATAGCATGGTACTTCAAGCGTCTAGCCGACACTTATGGCGACGGCGCGTACTACGGGAGTCGCCGCCGCGCCGTGCTCGAGGCGATCGGGCCGGAGATAGCGGATGCGCGCGAGGTGCTCGACGTCGGATGCGGCAACGGCGCCTATCTCGCGCCGTTTGCGGGTGCGCCGGGAAATCGCACGGTGACGGGCGTCGATCTGACATTCGACATGCTGCTGTCCGCGCGCAGCCGGGTCGGCGCGAAATGCCGCCTGCTGCAAGCGGACGCGCTCGAGCTACCGTTCAGGCCGGCGGCATTCGACTTTATCTTTGCGAGCCACGTGCTGCAGTTCGCTGCGGACGTCGAGGGCGTCGTGGCGGAGTTCGCGCGATGCCTTAGGCGCGGCGGCGTGCTGATCGCGACGGGCCAGCGCGACGACACGGTGCGGAAGATGCTGAGCGCGATCGTCGGTCCCGCACGATGGCAGGAATACAGCCAGGTAATTTTTCAGCGCGCGCCGCGCCGCGAAGCCGACGCGCTTCCCCGGGATCGCTACCAGAAGGCGTTTGCGGCGGCCGGCCTGCGGGTCGAGGAACGCGCGGCGCCGTTCACGGTCACGTGGGCGGATATCGATGAGTGGATCAGACTCAGATGGATCGCATTGATACCCGACGCCATGCGTGAGCGCGCCGACGCGATGCTGGCGGAACTGGCGCAGGCGGGCGTATCGCGGAGCGTGACGCAGCAGGAACCGCTGATCCTCGGCCGGCGCTGAAGCTGAGTCTGGCGCCGTTTGACAAGGGCGCGGGTGACCTAATAGCTAACGGACAAAAGAATCTGGCGGAGAGTTTTCGCGGATGCCAACGAAAACGAATACGAAATACACCGACGTCAAGGGATACGCGACTTACTATTATTACAGCGGCGCGACGACACTGCCCGACGTGGTGCCGGACTTTTCGCGCGGGCGGAAGATTTTGTTCGTGCACGGGGCAGGCTCGAACGGGCACACGTGGCATCGGCAGATCGAGGCGTTCGGCGGCAAGCACAGTCCGATTGCGCTCGACTTGCCAGGGCATGGGCGCTCGGCGGGGGTCGAAGGGCTGCGCACGGTTGGGGATTACGCGGATTTCATCGCGGCGTTTCTCGATGCGTTGAAGATCAAATCGGCGGTGATCCTCGGACACTCGATGGGCGGCGCGATTGCGATGGATCTTGCGATCCGGAACAGCGCGCGGGTCGAGGCGTTGATCCTCAGTTGCACGGCGGCGAAGTTCAACGTCACGCCGGATCGAATCGAAGGCTTGCGGGCAATTACGATGGGCCGCGCGCCGCAGGCGTTCAACACCGACGGCTACTCGCCGAAAACACCCAAGGAAAATTTCGACGTCGTGCGCGAAGGATGGATGGAACAAATCAAGACCGACCCGCGCGTGCGCTACACGGACATCCTCGCGTGCTCGCAGGTCGATCTGCGCGAGGCGATCGCCAAAATCGACAAACCAACGCTGGTGCTCGCGGGCGCCGACGACACCGGCACCACTCCCGCCGAAGCGGAATTTATCGCGGGAAAGATTCGCGGGGCGACGTGCAAAATAATCGCGGACGCCGGTCATTATATTCCGCGCGAGCGGCCCGCCGAGTACAACGCGGCGATCGAGCTATTCGTTGATGCGCTCAAATGAACCGGGGCGGATCGATCGGAGCGGAGGCGGAATCTTGAATCGCGCGCGAAAAAACGCGCGCTGTGTAAGGACCCTTGTATCTGCGGACCAGCGTATCAAGATAGCAGCGGGCGCGGCAGACCGCAGGACCCTGGGTCGAAGAAGGCCGTAGG
>JBOHWI010000341.1:0-6663 GCA_050736675.1 Binatus sp. (SeqCode) | reverse complement strand
CTGCCGCCCGCCGCGGGATTGAACAGCTCGGCGCTGTTCAGTTCGACGCCGTGAGCGGCCGGATCGATGGCGCCGATGCCACCGGCAATCAGGACGCGATGCGGTTTGGGTCCGGTCGCGAGCAGCGTTGCCGTATGTCCCGCCCGCGCCACGCTCATCGACTGATTGCATCGCAGCGTCTCATTGTTGAATCCGCCGACGCAGGTGAAATCGCCGGTGCTCGGATCGAACTTTTCAGCCGAATTGCTGACAAGTCCTGACGCGCCCGAAAGTGCACCGCCTGAGAGCGCCACCGTGCCGTCGAATCCACCCGCGAGCAGCACGGTCCCGTCGTCGAGCAGCGTCGCAGTGTGGAGCGAACGCGGCTCGTTCATGAAGCTCGAGAGCAGGGTGAATTCCTGCGAAGCGGGATCGTAAATCTCGGCGCTACTGTCTTTGAAAAAAAAGTCCGAGCCGCCGACGCCTCCGGTTATCAGCACCTTGCCGGCCAGTGGGCCGGTCGTGAAGAGCGGTGCGGTGTGGGCGGCGCGTTGATGGTCCATCGGGAAGGTCGCCGGGGTGAACGAGTTCGACGCAGGATCGTAAATATCGGCGGAGTTGGTCGTGTCGCCGGCCATGTTGGTCGCGCCCCCCGCGACGAGCACTTTGCCGCTGAGCAGCAGCGTCGCGGTGTGAAACGTCCGCCGATCGGCCATCGTGTTGGCGACGGCCGTGAACTTGCGCGCGGCGGGATCGTACAACTCCGCGGTATCGAGAACGTTGCCACGATTGTCGACGCCTCCGGCAACCAGAACTTTGCCGTTGTCCAACTCGGTCGCGGTAAAGCCCATCCGCGGCGTGGCCATCCTGCCGGAGGGTAAGAAAGCGCCGGTCTTTCCGTCGAACACCGCGGCGGTACTCAACACTTTGCCTTGGAGATCGAGCGAAAAATTCCTGATCGCGGCGGCCCCGCTGAACCCGCCGGCCAGCAGCACCTGGCCGGCCGCGAGCGGAGCCGACGACGCAAGCGCGCGACTCGACACCGCGGTGTCGGTCGTAGCAAACCGGCCCGACGATGGGTCGAAGAATTCCGCGCTCGCGAGGCTTCTATTCGACGCGTCCACGCCGCCGGCGATCAACACGTCGCCGGCCACGGGTATCGCGGCCTTGGCGCCGGGAATAGCACCGCCGGACGCGCGTGATGGCGTGGCATTGGTGAAATCGGGTGGCGACGGCGCTTCAATAGTCTCGCCGTTGACGCATCCGCCGGCCGCAAGCATGCCGATCAACCCAACTAAGGTCAGCGCTCTGAGCGCGGCCTGGGTCGATCGAGGACTGATGTGAAGATGCTTCTGCAAACGAGCTCGGCTCCAAAGCTCATTATACGAGACTGGGGAACGCCGGAGTTAGACGAATTTCGAGAGCAAAACCTTCAGATCCAGTTCAAATGCCCGGGGGTACACGCCTACCTAGTGATGAAAGAGCCCGCTGAAGAACTTTCCGACCGCGCCAAACACGTCGGATGAAGACGGACTCGCGTGCGCAGCCGGGGATGGCGGCGTGAACCCCGGCGCGGGCGGGATCGTCGCATTCGCCGGCGCAGGCGGCGGCGCGCTCGCAAAAATTCCGCCGTGGAGCGGACACATCTGCGTCGGCTCGGTGCCGATCAGAAATGGCAGCGAGACCTGGCGGGGGCATGCCGCCGTCGCGAGACCGCCGGATTCGGGATCGATCGTGGCCATCGTGATGCCCGAGGGCTCGGGGAAATCCTCCGGATCCGCCGGCGCCGCATCCCGCATGAACTGGACCCACGCCGGCAGCGCCGCCTGCGCGCCGGTCAAGCCGATGCTCTCGGGCTGGTCGAAGCCAACCCAGACGCCGCAAACGATCGCCGGCGTGTAACCGATGAAGTACGCATCCTTATAGTCCTGCGTCGTGCCGGTCTTGCCCGCCGCCGGAAAATCGAGCCCCAGACGGCCCGCGCTCGCGCCGGTTCCATAGCGCAGGACGGCTTTGAGAGCCCCTGTGATCAAATACGCCACGGCGGGACGAATGACGCGATCCTCCTCGTCCTCGTGCTTGTAGATCTGATGTCCCTTCGCGTCGACGACCGCTTCGACGGCGTAGGGCGGCGACTGCAGACCCTCGGTCGCAAAAACCTGGTACGCCGAGGTGAGCTCGAGCAGCGTGGTCTCGTCGGCGCCGATCGAAATCGGCAGCACCGCCTGAAGATCCTCGTGGATACCCATCTCGTGCGCCGTTTTCACGATTGTCCCGGCACCGAGCCGGCTCCCGACGTATGCAGTCGGCACGTTGAGCGACTCGATCAAAGCCTGCGCCACAGTCACTTGCGGTTGATAGGTGCGCTCGTAGTTGGCGGGCATCCATCCGTCGAATGACATTGGTTCATCGGGGAGCGTGGACGCGAGCGTCAGCGGCGGCGAGAACGGCGCGCGGTCCGGATCGAGCGCCGCCAGGTACACGATCGGCTTGAACGCCGAGCCGGGCTGGCGCTCGGCATTGGCCGCACGATTGAACTGGCTCTGCGAGTAATCGCGCCCGCCGACCATCGCGCGAATTGCGCAGGTCTCGGCGTCCAGCGCAACCAGCGACGACTGCAGCTCGCCGTCAACCGCGGTGTGGCGCAGGCGTCGATGATTCTTTTCGAGCTGCGCGATATTCTCCGTCACCGCATCGACAGCGTCGCTCTGCAGTTCGGTGTCGAGCGTGGTGTAAACCTTGAGTCCTGCGAGATGGCCGTCGAAGCCGGGAATCCGGTTCACGAATGCCGTCACGTAGTCGGTGAAGTATGGCGCACGCCGCAGTCCCGGCGGCTTGGTGATCTGAATCGGCGTCGCGACGGCGGCGGCGTAAGCGGCATCATCGATCGCGCCCACGCGCTTCATCACTCCAAGCACCAGGTCGCGCCGCTTGCGGCAACTGTCGGGATGGCGCCGCGGGTCGTAGAGCGTCGGCGCCCGGATCATCCCGATCAGCGTCGCCGCTTCCGCCGGCGTCACCTCGGCCAGGTCCTTGTTGAAAAAGTATCGCGCCGCCTGCGGCATCCCTTCGATCGGCGTGCCCTCGTACTCGCCCATCGGCACGTCGTTGATGTAGCGCCCGAGGATCTCATTCTTGCGCAGCCGGATTTCGAGCACCGCGGCGACCGCCAGCTCGCGGAACTTGCGGCTGAAGCTGCGCTCGTGGCGTTCCATGAAGGTCCGCGCCAGTTGCTGCGTGAGCGTGCTGGCGCCCTCGGCCAGGCGATGCGCGCGCAGGTCGGCAATCGCGGCCTCGACGATCCGGATCGGATCGATTCCCGGATGGTAATAGAAGAACCGATCCTCGTTGGCGAGCAATCCTTTGACCAGGTACGGCTTCAACTGGCCCAGTTGGGCCTCGACGCGTTCGGCGGGCGCGCCGGGCAGCAGGCGGCCGATCACTTCCGGTTCGAGCATCGCGTCGGACTTGGCGACACCGAACGCGTCGGCAACCACAGCGATCCGCGTGCCATCAAGACCCACGCGCACCATCTCCGCGGGATACTCCTTCGCGCCGACATGAAATGACCGCAGGTAAATCGCGAGCGCGTTCCTCGTCCTGGTGTATTCCCCCGGCGTATTGGCCGCCGGCACCGCCGAGTAGCTCAACTGCGCGAGCCGATCCGGCAGTCCGCTGCGGTCGAGGTCGTCGCCGGCGCGGATCGGGAACGGTGCGGAGAAGATCGCGGAGGTGAGCGCGGCGCGACGCTCCTCGATCAGCGCGGAGATCTCGCCGTACAGTTGCGCGACGTAGAATCCGACCGCAAAGAAGAGCAGCAGGAATCCGCCGGCAGCGAGATTCCGCACCCGCCATCCGCGGATGCGCCACTCACGGCGTTTCTTCTTCGCCGGACTCGCTTTCGCTTTCACCGGCGCCTGCCGTCCGCCGCCCATCAAAGTCACTACCTCGCTACAAGGTTAGCCGCGTCTCGACGCCCGATCCAATATTTGCCCGTTCGCGCACGCGCTCAACGCTCACTGCTTGTAGCCGAACCGCCGGAGCATCGCGCGCCGCTCCGCTTGATCGTCCGCTCTCTCGACGCCCTTGGGCGAGCTGCCGTCGATCACGCCGACAACGCCGCGCCCGCCGCCGTCCTCAGCAACGATCACGCGCAGCGGGTTCGCCGTCGCGCAGAAGACAGTACACACTTCGCTCACCGCCTTGATTTGATTGAGCACGTTGACCGGAAACGCGTTGCCGAGAATCACGACGAACACGTGGCCCGCGCCGATCGCTGCCGCTGCTTCTACCGCCGACTGTTCGAGCGCCGGTTCCGTGCCCGTGTGCCGAATCAGGCATGGCCCCGAAGCCTCGCAGAACGCCAGCCCGAACTTGATGCCCGGCACCGCCTGCACCAGAGCCTCGTAAACGTCCTCGACGGTTTTGATGAAATGCGCCTGGCCGACGATCACGTTGGCGTCCGCCGGTTTCACGATTTCGACTATACTCAGTTGCATAGTGCTTGCCCCTTGTGACTATTGCGCGGATGATTGTTTCGTTCTTTCGTGGATGCGGTGCCGGAAGTGAGTATCCGGCAGAGAGAGGTGCGGTGGCTACCGGTCTGACACTTCGCACGAATTCCGAGACGCGACTGCCCGCGTTCTTCTACCGGCTCCGGTCGCGCGCACAGCGAACTTACCTGAAGAGCGACAGCGTCGAGCGCTTCGACTATGTCCCCAACGCTGCCGCACGCAACTCGCTCGACGCCCTGATGCGGGTGCTCGAGACCGGCAACCTTGCGGCATGCGCCACCTGCGCGCGCGCATTGACGGCGGAAATCTGCCGCGGCCTCATGACGCCGCCCGTCAACGTCGAGGTTCGCGGCGTGCGTCCGCGCAACACCCGCGGCGAGCTGCACGGCCTGTTCTATCCGTACGATCCGCGGATGCGCCGGCAGCCGTACATCGTACTCTGGATGCGCACGGCGCAACGCCACGACGTCGTCAAGCCGAAGACCTTCGTGCGCACCTTGATGCATGAAATCGGGCACTACCTGGATTACGCATTACTGCGGCTCGAGGATTCATATCACACGCAGGGATTCTTCAAGCGCGAGTCGTCGCTCGTGCGCGCGCTGTTCAACGCCTAGACCTCTCTTGACAGGGGCCGCCGCAATCCCGATAGCTATTGTCGCGATGCGCACGCAGCTACATGACATCAACGCGCAGCGGGTGGGGAGATGGCCACTGGCATGGGATTCTTTCAGAAGTTGTTTTCGCAGGATTCGGCGCAAGCGGAATTGCTCGAGGAACTGGCCGCGCTCGCCGGCCGCAACCAGGGACTCGTCGATCGCCTAAAGCGTCACGCAACGCTCGCAGCTGAGAATATCAGCGTCGGGGTCGAGGCGCTCGCCGAGAGGGAGGCCGCGCACGTCAAGCTGCTCAACTCGATCCTCGCCGACCACAACGTCTGGGCGAAATTGCCGGAGCCCGCTTTGCACGACGGCTCGAACAACTGGGCGCGCCTTAGCGGCGATCTCGAAGTGCTGGGCTCGCTCGTCGGCGATCTGAGAGCCATCGCGATGAAGTGGGAGTCAGTCGACGAATCGGTTTCGGCCAGGTTGATGGAATTATCGATCGAGGACGAGGATCGCGAAAGCGAACTGCGCAAGCTCGCGCTCAAGTGCGACGCGCTCGCCCTCAACTGATTTTCCTTTCCGATCCCTCGCCCGTTATTTCACGGGAGAGGTTAGGCGAGGGTTCTGCGGCATACTCAATTTGCGCTACAAGTACCGCCCCAATCCCCGCCGCTCCAGCTCCTGCGTCACACGCCCTACCTGCGGCGACCGCTCGCGTTGCGCCACCAAAATCGCGTCGCCCGTGTCGACCACGATCAGATCGCGCACACCGAACAACACCATCAACCGCGAATCAGGAAATGCGAGCACCCGCTCCGATTCGAGCGCAATCGCATTGCCGCGAAGCACGTTGCCGCCCGCGCCGCCGAGCGCATCCCACAGCCCGTCCCACGAGCCCACGTCATGCCACGAAAATCGCGCGCGCACGCTGAGCACGTTGACGCTCTTCTCCATTATCACGCGGTCGAACGAATCGAACCGCAGCCGCCCGTATGCGCGCGCGAGTTTTGTCCGCGGCGTCCGCGCGAGCCGCTCCGCCGCCGCGCCTAGCGCGGGGCAATGCGTTGCGAATTCCCGTGCCAGCGTCCTCGTCGACGCCACGAACATCGAGGCGTTCCATAAGTAGCGCCCGCTGCGCACCATACTGCGCGCAATCGCGAGCGGCGGTTTCTCGACAAACTTCTCAATTCGAAATCCGGCGCCGACTTTCGCGCCGAGCTTCTGATAGCCATAGCCAGTTTCCGGCCGCGTCGGCGGAATCCCGATCGCGACGATCGAATCTCTGGTTGCGGCCAGGCCGATCGCGTCGGCAAGCGTGCGGCGATACTGCGCGGCCGTCGCAATATAGTGATCGGCCGCGACCGCCGCGATTACTCCGTCGCCGAGTCTGCGCTTGATAATCGCGGCGCCGTAAGCGATTGCCACGGCGGTGCCTCGCGCTTGCGGTTCGACTATCAGGTTCCGAATGGGAATCAAGCCGCGCAGTGCGCGCCGAAACGGCCCCTGATGCGCCGCCGCTGCCAGCACGAAAATTCGCTCGCGCGCGATGAGCGGCAGGTGACGCG
>JBOHWI010000340.1:0-9542 GCA_050736675.1 Binatus sp. (SeqCode) | reverse complement strand
CGCTGACGGTGGGCCAGAGCGCCGCGATGGAATATTACGAGCGCATCGTGGATAGCCTGTTTGCGCGGACGGCCCAGTTGGTCGACAGGATGGCGACGCGGGGCACGGTCCCATTTCGCGTCAAACCCTTGCATCGCTTCATCGGCGAGGCGATTTCGTCGCGCACCGAGGTTCTCGCCGTGCTCCATCTGCTCGACAAGCCCGACGCCGCGTGGGATGACCCGGCGATGGATCAAATCTACGACGACCTGCGCGATGAATTCGATCTGGTCGATCGTTACGCCGCGCTGACCAGCAAACTGCAAAGCATCCAGGACTCGCTGGTGCTGGTGCTCGATGTTGCGCGCGACCGCCGGCTGGTATTGCTCGAAGTCATCGTCGTGCTGCTGATTTTGCTCGAAGTGATTCTGAGCATCGGGCACTTTACTCTGTAGCGCCCACACTTTTACAATTCATACTGCCGAAACACTCGTCTGTTAGGTCTTGCATAGCGCGAGGCTTGGCTTCGCGCCGGCGCGATCGCGCGCGCATTTTTTGGAGGCATGCGATGTCGAGCGAAGCTATGTCACACGAAAAAATAACGGACGCGGGTCTTCTGCTGCCGGGGCAGTACGTCGATCTGGTCAGGCGAAATCATGTGATCGAGGGCGAACTGAAACTCCTGCTGGCCGTTTTGGAAGACGCGATTCGATGCTACCTGCGAAACGGGAACGCAAAAGATGGGGAACGCCGCCGCGACTTCATCGAAGTCAGAACCTGGTTCGAAGCCGGGGGCAGGGTCGACGCCCAACCCGGGGATATTTTCAGTTTCGACAATCTCTGCGCCGCGCTTGGCATCGAGCCTGAGACCCTGCTCGACCGCCTGCGGATTCTGACGATCGGCGATCTGCCGTCGCGCCGCTACCAGATGCGCCGCCATCGTCCGCTGTCGAGCCTGCGCGATGCCAACGGCGTGCGCGAGCGCAGGCGGACGCGCTACCATGGCTTGTGACGCGTGACCCGCGGCTGAGATCAGCCGCAAACTCCACGCGCCGCGATCAATCGAACTGCCATCGCGTCGCGCTGCTCTGGAACTGTCCGGGCGTCGCGTCAACGGCTATTACCTTGCGCGGACGCACGGTGAAGATCGGTCCCATGTCGAGCACCGTCTCGGGCTTCAAATCCCACTGGTACTTCGGATTGTAGGCCTCGACAAACCGGCGGACAGTCGCCGCATCCGCAATCTTCTCGGCGACGCCTTCCAGTGAAATAGCCTGGATGCCGTCTTCGGGGCATATGACGCAGTTCGGATTCGCCGCGAGGTTGCGCGCCTTGCGCGACTTCGCGCCGCTGCTGAAGTAGAAGCTGCCGTCGAGCCAGATACCCCACACCGGCACGCAATGCGGTCGGCCGTCGGGACAGGTGGTCGCGACCCAGTAGTTGCGCGATTTCGTCAGCCGCTTGACGGCCCAATCCCACGGCAACAGCCCGCGCCCGCCTGTCGCGTCGAGGATTCCGTAGCCCGGCATGTAGGGTCGGCTCGCTTTTGGGGTGGCATACTTGGTAGCCATGCCGGCTACGATCTCATCGGGAAATCGTTTCGCGCAACTGCCGAGAGCGAAAGGAATTTGCGCGAGACGCGAGGCAGGAGCAATCAGCGGGACTTATCCCGGATGCTCCGGCCTGGTCCCGCGCTCGCGCAAAGTGAAAGGCGATAAGCCCTTAACCAACTAACTTTCGTCAGTCATCGCCGTGCCATCGGTGCCAATCGTGATGACGCTGGCGGACCCATTCCGGATGATGGCCGTACCACCAATCGCGGTCGTGCCAGACGTGGGCATCGTCCCAATCGCCATCGCTGGCTCGCCACTGGGGATAAACCCGAACCCATTCGGGATGATGATGGTAAATCCATGCCGGGTGATTCTCATGCCACCAGTGGGCGTCGCGCCAAACATGATGGCTGTCCCAATCGCCGTCGTGGTCCGCATGTGCAACCACCGGCGCGGCCGCGAACACCACAGTCAGCGCAGCGGCGGTAAAAAATGTTCGAAGCTTCATTCCTGTACCTCCTGTTAGAAAACGAGGGCTAAGCCGGGGCAAAATGCCCCACATGATCCATTTACGAAGCATCGATAGTGCCAGTTTCAGATCGCCGGAAAATCGCGAAAAATCGCGGATGTTCAGCGCGAGTCCCGCCCAATTCGTCGACGGTGCTCAGCAAAAACTACAGAGTTTACGAGAGCGGGGAACGGGGGATGGAGTGAATGCAACGCAGAGACCGGTCGCCCTACGTGGTAGGGGATCAATTGCGAATCATCGGCTTATTGGTTTTGGCGTTTATGGTTTCCCGATGCGCGCTGCTCGCGGCACCAGGCGTCGAGGATGCAGCTTCGCGCTCTTGGTGTTGCATGCTTGGTGGCCATGCCGACTACGATCTCATCAAGAGATCGTTTCAAGCAGCGGGCGAACCGTATTCATAAGTGCCGCGGAGGTGACTGAAGATCAGCAGGTCGGGCCGAGAAACACCAGCTTGCCCATGCTGCCGCCGGTGAACGGATTGTGCGGACCGGACACTTCCGTGCACTTACCATTGTACCGGTAGCTGCCGTCCAGAAAATCCGTGCCCTCCACCGGACTTCCTAATCCGGACACTGCGCATTGGGAATTCTGGTTGCCGACCGCTGGTCCCTTCCACTTGAACATTTTCGAGTTGACCTTGCCCTTAATCGGGCCGCTCTCGGAGAGGCCTTCGTCGTACTCGATGTCGTAGGTGCTGCCGGACTTCACAATCTTCTTGTGCTTGATAACGAAAAAGAAAGTGATGGTGCCGCTGCCCTGAGCGTCATTGAACACATCGCCCTGCCAGCATCCAGGCGTTACAACCGGCGGGCCGGCGGTATCCGGGTCCGAAGACACGCCGTCCGCATCGGTATCCTGATTTTGATCCTGGGCCAGCGCAATTTGGGGCGAAGGGTTGAACGACAGGGAAAGTACGATCGCGCCGGCGAGCATCGCCAGGTTTCCTGCAATTGTGCGCATAGCGAGAGCCTCCTCATCAGTCGGCTAGTAGAATCCTTGGGAGCCGTCCTACAATCCCGGAAACCTCTGAGCCGGCGCGACGCCGGTAAGAGGTCGAAGGGCGCAGCCGGTAATTGCGTTGGACGCGGGTGATTAATAGCACATCGCCTCGACAGGCCGAAATGGAGATACGCGCAATCTCGCTTCAACAGGGGAGATATCTTTACGAGTGCAATACTGTTAAGGCTGTCCGCCGAGGAATCGACTATGACACTACGAAAGGCGCAGATAGGTTTGGCGGCGGCTGTGTTTTTGGCATTCGCGGCGGTCAATGCTCAAGCGGGGAATGCGGTGTGTCAGCCACATCTTGGATTTGTCGACCATAGCGGGACTGACGGGAGCGAGTGTTACGCCAGTACCGATGGAACCGGAAAGGCGCATGCAACCGCGTCCGGGGACCACAGCTATGCCGAGGCGGACCAAGGGAGCCACAGCAAGTCCACGGCGACCGCTACAGGCGGCAGCCAGTCCTATGCCGAATCGGATACGGGAGGTCACTCGACCAGCCATGCTTCTGACCCCGGTAGCTTTGCCAAAGCGGACACCGACGAGCACGGCAAAGCGAAGGCCACCGCGACAGGGGGCGGCAACGGCCAAGCTCAAGCGTTCGGGAAGTGTAAATCCAGCGGAAAGGCCACTGGCGCCAACTCTATGGCCAATGGCCATTGCGAAAACGGTGGTTTCGCGGATGCCACCGCAACTAACGGCGGAATTGCGATGGCCTACGACGACGGGCCGCCCACTTGCGACACTAGCTCCGGGGGCACGGCGAAGGTTCGCAGCACCTTTGGCAACTGCCCTTAACGAACGATACGACGACGCAAGAACGTTTAGCGGCACGGAGCGACCTAGGGTCCCTCCGGCGATTTTTAAACCTGGCAGACGGTCGCTTTCAGTCAACGATGTGGACAGAATTTGGTGGGCAGGGAGTGAATCGAACACTCGACACAAGGATTTTCAGTCCTTTGCTCTACCGACTGAGCTACCTGCCCACCGTGATTGGACGCGTTCGCGATGATGCGAACCTTCATTCGTACCGATGATTGCCTCGCCGTGCAACGCCTCGCTCATCGCTTGAGCGCCGCCACTCGCGACTCGACGAAGTCGATCACTTTGCCCTCGAGATTCGCGCCGTCGAGCCGGTCGATCTCCTGTACGCCGGTCGGACTCGTCACGTTCACCTCGGTCAGGTAGTCGCCGATGATGTCGAGGCCGACGAAGTACAGGCCGTCGCGTTCCAGCCGTGGCTTCAGCATCCGGCAAATTTCGCGATCGCGCGCCGTGACCGGCGCTTTCACGCAATTGCCGCCGACGTGGATGTTGCCGCGATTCTCGTCGTCGCGTGGCACCCGCAGCGTGCATCCAAGCGGCTCGCCGTCGAGTACGATCAACCGCTTGTCGCCGTTGCGAGCCTCGGCGAGGTAACGCTGCGCCATGATTGGACGCGACTCGTATTGGGTCACCGTTTCGAGAATCGCGCCCAGGTTGCGATCTTTCGTCGTGACCAGGAACACGCCTTCGCCGCCGTGTCCGTCCAGCGGCTTCACGATCATCTCGCCGCCCTGTTCGTCCAGAAAAGTTTTGAGCCGCGGAATTTCATAGGTCACGAGCGTCGGCGGAATCGCGTCCGGGAAATTCAGCGAATACAACTTCTCGTTGGCTTCGCGCAGTCCCGCCGGATGGTTGAGCACGAACGTGCGCCGGCTGTCGGCCAGGCTGAGCAGCATCGTGGCGTACAGATAGGCCGCGTCGGCGGGCGGATCCTTGCGCATGAAGACTGCGTCGAAGTGTTCCAATGGGTACTCGGCGCCCTCGTCGAGCAACCGGTAATGCGGATTCTTGCGCATCACCTCGCATCGCCGCGCCCGCGCGATCACCTTCGCGCCGCGCGCGTAGAGGTCGCGCAGACCCAGCAAATAAATCTCGTGGCCGCGGAACTGCGCCTCGAGCATGAAGACGAAGGTGGTGTCCTTGTCGACCAGCACCCGCTCGAGCGGATCCATGATGAACGCGAAGGTGCGCGCCATCGCCTTACTTCGTTTCGCCATCTTCGCCTTGCCCTTGCCCATCGTGAAGTAACCCGGCAGCTATGCTAACCGCTGCCAAAGCCGCAGTCTCGCTCCTGAGACGGTTCGGTCCAAGTCCCACCGCCGCGAATCCCGCGTTCGCGGCCTGCGCGCGCTCCTCGTCGTCGAAATCGCCCTCCGGTCCAACCGCTATCAATATCGCACGCGGATGCACACGTCGAATCACGCGTCCGAGCGGCTCGCCGCCTTGCGCGCAAATCACGGCGAGCGTCTCGGGCGGCACGCCGCGAATCAGGTCGCCAATATCGATCGGCGCGCGGACTTCCATCGCGGTGGCGGATTGGCTCTGCTTGGCTGCCGCGACCGCAAGCCTGTGCCATCGCGCGAGACGCTCCGAGCCCGCCGAAAGGACCAATCCGCGCGCGCTCACGAGGGGCCACAGCTCCGACGCACCGAGTTCGGCCGCCTTCTCGACGACGAAATCCATTCGCGGGCCTTTGACGATCGCGGCAGCGAGAATGATTCCAGGATGGCTCGGCGCCAGCGACGACGATTCGATGCGAATCACCCCGCGGTTACGTTCGTAGCGATCGATTACGCCGCGATGCTCGACGCCGGCGGGGTCGAGCAACGACACGCGCGCGCCGACCGGCATCCGCAGGACCGTGCGCATATGATGCAGCTCCGCGCCCTCAACCTGTACGACGCGGTTCGCGTCGGGCGGGCGCGCGACTGAAAAACGCGGCGGCAACGAAACGCTCATGAGCGTGGCGCTCGCGCCATCACTAGCGTCGTCCATCTGCGATGGGTCTTGCGGCTGAGGCATCGGAGCGGCGAGCGATAGTGGCTCAAAACTTCGTCAGTCTCGTCGGTCAGAAAGCCGCCCAAGATCAATCGTCCGCCGGGCGCGATGAGTCGCTTCAAATGGGGCGCGAGCTCGATCAACGTGTGGCTGAGAATATTCGCCAGGATCAGCTCGAAGCGACGATGGATCGAAGCAAGCGGCACGGATGAGAATCGAATCGACCTTTCCACGCCGTTCAGCCGCGCATTGGCGCGCGCGTTCTCAAGCGCAATCGGATCGATGTCGATTGCGACTATGTCGCGCACGAGACCTTCGCGCTTATCGAGCAGCGCCGCCGCTATCGCCAATACACCAGAGCCGGTGCCCGCATCGAGGATTGATCGCGGTGCGTGCGCGCCGAGTATCTTTTCGAGCGCACGCAGAGCGCCCGCCGTCGTCGGATGGTGCCCGGTGCCGAACGCTCGCGCAGGTTGAACCACGATAGTCGTTCGGCCGCGCTCGTTTTCACGCTTCCACGGCGGCACGATCAGCATTCGCCGCCCGACGCGAAATGGCCCGAAGCGCTTCATCCAAAGTGTGGACCACCCGGGGTCCACGATTCTTCTCACGCTGCCGTCCACCGCACCGTCGACGGCAAGCATCCCGGCCTGCTCCATCACGAGTCTGAGTCGTGCCAGCTCGGTCGTGGAAATCCGATCGAAGTACGCTTCCAGCGCGACGGTCTTTTGTTTACGTGCGCGGGGCAGCTTCATTCCGGCGACGGCGCATCCGATGGCGCCGCCGGCGACGAGAATCCCCGCGGCTTCATCCGCAAGATGCGCGTGCGTGCGGAAGACGGCTCGTGTGTAACTACGTCTCGATGCTGATGCGCGCTGCACGGGTGAGACTTTGGCATCCGAATTCAGGGAAGGGCAAATCACCAATTTAGTGCGGGGCCGCGCGCCCCGCGCCCGCGGCAGGGGTGACCCCTGCACCCGGTGATAAGAAAAAGAGAAGATGCGGCGCTTCGCGCCTGTTAGAAGTTTATTGGGAAGAAGTGTGGAGGGTCATCGACGTCGCTGGGCACGTGGCCGCTTCGCGTCCTCGCGCCCTAACTTCCTGGAAAAGGGCGTCGGTCACCGCTGCCGGGGGGCGGGATGCGCAATGACGAAATCGCATCATCTTTTTTCTTCGATGGACTCTGGTACAACGAAGCCGGGTTTGCAGATTGCCTTCAGCCGCTGGTGGGCCTCGACTGCGCCCAACGGCGTGTCGCCCCCTTCCTCGATCGGATGCGGCCTATTCACATTAATGAACCCGATGAGGCCCCAATAGTAGGGCTTGTGAGGGGCAGCCCCGAGTTCAAGTTTGTCGTGGGGGTTGAGCAAGAACGCGAGTTGAAGATGAACTCGGTCGTAGTTAATGAAGCGGGTGACGAGTGGTGGGCGTGGAATGTCGTGCAAGGTCGAATCGTCGTGGTCGGGCTTTCCACATGCTTTGACGACTTTTGACAGATCGTCTGCGAGGCAGAAGCCGTTCGAGACCGCAAGAAGCAGAATCAAGGCCGTCGCACATCGACGTAGTGTCATTGTCCCCCTCTTTTTTCGTGCCGATGGTTTGCGCGCCGCGTTTGCCAGAGCGACGAGCGCAATGGCTAGCATAGCTGGAACAGAATAACTAGCGCGGCCATGTGCGAACGAAGACGCCCCCCTCGCCGCTATCGGACAATTGTCTGGTTGGACTTTCGACGATTTCCTTGCTATCGCCGGGTGGGCTTTCCATGTCTAGCCGAGCGCCAACGCTACCGAACTATTGCCAGCACTGCGGAGCGGCTGTAACTTCGCTGGAAGCGCGATACTGCAAGGGTTGCGGTTTCGAGTTGGTAAGTGCTGAACCCGCAGGAACGACAGTTAACCTTAATCGTCCAATCGCAGTCGAACTCACCGACAAAAAGTGGAAAAGCCTGATGCTCAAGGGGCGCGCGATACGCGCTGTTGCGGTCGTGATCTGGGTAGTGTCAATGGGCATGTGCGCTAGCGCAGGCGGAAACCAGAGCCAGGTGGACATATCCGGATGGGTCTGGATGTTTTCAGTCGTACTGTTCTTTGTCGGTTCCTACACCGAGTCCTATGCGAAGCGGCAAGCGTGGTGGGAGCGCGGCTGAAAACAAGTTGGACCAACCTTGCCCCGATGACTATTGAGCATCCGATGGCGCCACCGACGACGAGAATCCCCGCGCGGCTTCATCGGCGAGATGCGCGTGCGTGCGGAAAAATCGCTCTCGTCCGTTTCGCGTTCTCTGGATACCTGGTGCAGGGGTCACCCCTGCCGTAGGTGCGGGGCGCGCAGCCCCGCATTTGAATTCCGCGCGATTGCTGTTTACAGTTTACGGCGCGCGGGTTTGCGCCTGTGCTCGCGGAGCGCGTAAACTCCAATCATTATCAGACTTCAATTGTTCCAAGGCGGTGGAGGCGGGCTGTGCTGAACATAGCACATCGCGGGGCGAGCGGTACTTTTCCCGAGAACACCCTGAGCGCGTTTCGCGCCGCGATCGACGCGGGCGCGGACATGTGCGAGCTGGACGTTCAACTCAGCCGCGACGGCGCCGTCGTCGTGATTCATGACGAAACCGTCGAGCGCACGACGGACGGCAAGGGCGAAGTCGCCGAGCTGACGCTCGAGGAACTCAAGCGACTCGACGCGGGCGCGAAGTTCAAGGGCGGTTCGCTCAAGGGCGAGCGGGTTCCGACACTGGACGAAGTTTTTTCAGTGACAAGTGGTAAATGCGGGCTGAACATCGAACTCAAGGCCGGCGGCCTCGAGCATCAGGTCGCGCAGATCATGCAGGCGCGCAACGCGCTCGGCGACAGCATCGTGTCGAGCTTTGACTGGGAATGTCTGAAGAAGATTCAACAGCTTCATTTCAACATCCGCGTTGGTTTGCTGGCCGACGAGAAGCCGGTTGACCTGATGATGAACGCGGTTGCGATGCGCGCGCATGCGATCAACCCGCGCTGGGACATGGTGACCGCCGACCTGTGCAAGGCGGCGCACGAGCGCGGGCTGAAGCTGTACACCTGGACGGTGGACGCGGACGCGCGGATGCGCGCGCTGGCGGAGTGCGGCGTCGATGGCATCATGACGAATTATCCGGAGCGGTTGCGGACGGTGGTGGGCTGATGGGACGCTTCGGCGACGACAAAATCGAAGAAGTCCGCACGCGCGCCGATATCATCGAGATCGTCGGCGCGCACGTGCGCTTGCGCCGGGCGGGCCGCAACTTCGTCGGGCTGTGTCCCTTCCACAACGAGAAAACGCCGTCGTTCTCGGTGAATGCCGAGCGCGGATTCTTTCATTGCTTCGGATGCGGCGCCGGCGGCACGGTCTTCAACTTCATCATGAAGATGGAGGGATTGACGTTTCCCGAAGCGGTGCGCCAAGTGGCCGGTCGCTACGGAGTCGAGATTCCCGAGACTGAATACGCCGGCGGCCCGACCGTTTCCGAGCGCGATTCGCTCTATCGCGCGAATCAGGTCGCGGCGGAGTTTTTCGAGCGCGCGCTGTGGAAGAGCGGCGAGGGTGCGGGTGTGCGCGCATATCTCGAAGGGCGCGGAATCACCGTCGCGACCGCGCACGCATTCAAGATCGGATTTGCTCCCGCACAGCCGGTG
>JBOHWI010000339.1:0-2807 GCA_050736675.1 Binatus sp. (SeqCode) | reverse complement strand
CCTCCCTATTGTGACGACCCACTCAGCCGCCACATTTCGCGGATGTAGCCCACAAGTTCAAGTGGATCATACCAATACATCGGGTGAACCGCATAACGCGAGCTGCATCGATCCGCAACCTCGCGCTCATCGCACCTCCTTGTGAGCAGGTGAGATAAAATGACGTCGCTCCAGCTGCGATGCCGGGCAGGCTGATTGCACAGTCAGGGAGTCAGACGAGAAGATCACGCTGTAGTGAAAGAAGCTATAAAACTAGGAGGCGCAGCCACAGACCCGGTCGGCGGCCTTGGCGCTGACGAGGCGGCGCGCAGGCTGAAGATCTACGGGCCGAACCGCCTCGTGCGCGCATCGCGCTGCGCGGCAATTCTGGAATTCGTCAGGACGGCGGCGGATCCGATGGCAATAATGCTGGCTGCTGCGGGCGCGGTTTACTACGCGCTGGGTGAGCGGACGGACGCCTACGTTCTGTTTGCGGCGATCATTCCGGTGTTGGCGGTGGACGTAATCCTGGAGGCGCGATCGCGCACGGCGCTCAAGAAGCTTGCCGGCGTAGTTGCGCCGCGCGCGCGCGTGGTGCGCGGCGGCGTCGAGGTCGAGATCGCGACCGAGGACCTTGTCCCCGGCGATCTGCTGCTTCTGAAAGAGGGCGACATCGTTCATGCCGACGCGGTCGTCCGTTCGAGCTCAAATCTCGCACTCGACGAATCGCAGCTAACCGGCGAAGCGGAGCCCGCCTCCAAGCGGCCGCACGAAATATCCGGAGCAGTCGCGGATGCGCCGGAGATGTGCCGCGTCTATGCGGGTTCGCGCGTGCTCGAAGGCCTCGGGTCTGCCCAGGTCGTCACGACCGGGGAGCGCACCCGCTATGGCGATTTGGCGCGGCTGGTGGCCGAGGTGGGCAACAGTCCGACGCCGTTGGAGCGCAAGACGGCGCGGATGGTGCGTTGGATGGTCGCCATCGCGATTACCGTTTCGGTCATCCTGTTCGTCCTGCGGATTCTTGGCGGCGCGACCGCGGGCCAGGCGTTTCTTTATGCGATCAGTCTCGCGATGTCCGCCGTCGGCGAAGAGTTTCTGCTCGTGCTGACGATGTTCCTGAGCCTGGGGGCATACCGCTTAAGTCGACACGGTGTCCTGGTGCGCCGGCTGGCCTGCGTCGAAACGCTCGGCTCGACCACCGTCATCTGCCTCGACAAGACCGGCACGCTCACCGCCGGCGAATTCGTGCTCGAGGAACATGTCCCGCTGGGGCCGGACATCTCGGAGGACGCGTTGCTCGAGGCGGCCGCGCTCGCATGCGAGCCGCAAGCCGCCGACACGATGGAGCGAAAAATTCTGGCGCATTGCGACGAACACGGCATCAACGTCGACGCGCTCCATTCGCGATGGCGCCTGATCCACGACTACGCGTTCGACCCGGTCGGCAAGCACATGTCGCACGTCTGGAGCGGCAGGGAAGGCGCGGGCGTAAAGCGAATCGTGGCGAAGGGCGCGCTCGAAGGAATAGTCGAGCATTGCGATCTGACGCCGGCCGATTTGGCTCGCGCCGAGAATGCGAACGCCGAGATGGCCGAGCGCGGCATGCGCGTGCTGGCCGTCGCCGGACGCGAGGTCGAGCGGGGCGGATTAACCGGGGAGCGTGCGCCGGACGAGCGCGGATTTCGTCTGTTCGGGCTGCTCGGGTTTCGCGACCCTCTGAGACCCGCGGTTCCAGATGCGGTCGCGCAATGCCAGCGCGCGGGGGTTACGCTCAAGCTGATCACCGGCGACCACGCGCTCACGGCGCATGCAATCGCCGAGGCGGCCGGAATCCGCCACACCGACGACGGCATTGTCACTGGTGCGGAACTCGACGGCGCTGACAAGGAATCATTCGATCGGCTGGTTCGCCGCTGCAGTATCTTCGCGCGCATCCGGCCGGAGCAAAAGTACGCGATCGTCGAAGCGCTGAGACGGGCGGGCGAAGTCGTCGCGATGACGGTGACGGGATTAACGACGCGCCGGCAATGCGGCGGGCAGACATTGGCGTCGCGATGGGATTGCGCGGAACGGAGGTCGCACGCGCAGCCGCCGACATCGTGCTGCTGAACGACGATTTTTCCGCGATGGTCGCGACGATTCGCGAAGGCCGCATTCTGCTCGACAACATCCAGCGCGCATTCCTTTACCTCGTCGGCTTCAAGGTGATGCTGGTGTCGCTCACCCTGTTGGCCCCCGTGTTCGGCCTGCCGCTGCTGCTGTTGCCGGTCAACCTGGTGTGGCTGGAGCTGATCGTGCATCCCAGCTCCGCGCTCGCGTTCGAGGGCGAGCCTGCGCTCGACGACGTCATGCGTCGGCCGCCGCGTCCGCCGGCGTCGCCGATCGTCGAGCGGCCGGCGGTCATCCGCGCGGCTCTATCCGGGACTCTTCTGACGATTGTGGCGCTGCTGCTGTTCGCGCTTCGCCTGCGCGACGGCGAGATCTATGCGCGCAGCGTCGCGATGGTCGTCGCGGTGATGGGCAGCCTGTTCCTGGTGTGGGCCGAGTACGCGGGGGCGCGTCGATGGTGGCGGGTGCGCGCGCCGGAGCGGTTAAGATTCTGGATTGTGATCTTCGCGGTAGCCGTCAGCCTGCCGATATTCATGCTGACGCCGTCGATTGCCAAGCTGCTCATGATAAGCCCGATCGCCGCCGGCGATTGGGTAGTCGCGACTTTGGGCGCAGCGGCCGCAGTATGCTGGCGCGCGGTCGGGGGCGCATCAGCCGCTAGGCGGCCGGCTTGAGCTTGTAGCGGATCGGCATGTGCTTGATGCCGCCGACGAAGCTCG
>JBOHWI010000338.1:0-5741 GCA_050736675.1 Binatus sp. (SeqCode) | reverse complement strand
GCAGGGTAGTGGGGTCTTCCGCGGGCCGCTCGAGAAACTCGTCGCGATTAGCGGCAATCACTACCGGACAGTCGCGCGTCGCCCGAAAATAAATCGCCAGCGTGCACATCTATACAAAATTGGCAGTCCCCGCTGCCCCCGCACAAGAGCTTTTGCTATTGGGTGCAGGGGTCACCCCTGCCCAAGGAAGCGTGAAACCCGCGGCGGGCTTCACATTTCATGAAATTATTTGCGGTTCCCGCCACACCGATTCTCAACCAAGCCGCTTTGATAGAATGAGCGCGTGATTGCGGGTGAGCGATTCGACGTGATCGTTATCGGCGCCGGCGTAGTCGGCAGTTCGGTTGCGATGGCCCTGGCGGAGCGCAGCCTTAAAACGCTCGCCGTCGATATCGATCTCAGCGGACGCCTCAGCTCCAGCGAAAAAAACGCGGGCGGCGTCCGCGCCACCTGGTGGCAAAGCGTGAACATCGCGCTATGCCGCCAGTCGATCGAGTACTACGAGTCGGTGCGCGACGAGGTCGGCTTCCGCCAGAAGGGCTACCTCTGGCTCTACGACAACGACACCTTCGCGCGCGCCATCGAGCACATCCCGCTCCAGCGCGAGCTCGGCCATCCGATCGAAGCGCTGACGCCCGCCGACGTCAATCGCCGCGTCCCGGAGATCGACAAGCTCGACGGTATCGCCGGCGCCACGTTCTCGCCCGCCGATGGGCTGATCAACCCGAATCTGCTGAAGGAGCACTATCGCGCCTGGGCGCTGAAACTCGGCGCACAGTTTCTCGATCGCACCTACGTCGTCGCCATCGACACGAGCAGCTCGAGCGTGCGGATCCAATGCTGGCAGTCCGACGAGCCGCACACCGACGAGGGCCTCGTCCGGATGATGACGCAGGACGGGCCTGGAGAAGCCGAGACGGGCCACGTCTTCGAGCTGACGGCCGACGCGATCGTCATCGCCGGCGGAGCATGGTCGCCGGCCGCGATGAAGCTGTTAGGGCTGCGCAACTGGACGCAGCCGATTCGCCGTCAGATCTGCCTCGTCGACAATCGCGCGACCAACCTCGCGAACTACGGCATGATCGTCGATGCCTCGGGCGTGTACTTTCACAACGAGGGCGCGCACATCCTCGCCGGATACTCGCCGCCCGACGAGCCGCCCGGCTATCACTTCAACTACGACGGCGAACCGTTCTTCCTGAACGAGATTTGGCCGCGACTGTTTGCGCGGATGTCCTCGATGGAACGCCTGCGCCACGTCACCGGATGGGCCGGGCTGTACGAAGTCAGCCCCGACAGAAGTGGAATCGTCGGCCGCGCCGCCGCACGCGTGTACGAAGCGCATTCCTTCAGTGGCCGCGGCGTGATGCAATCCTACGCCGCCGGCCAGGCCCTCGCCGAGCTGATCGCCGACGGCAAGTACGGAAGGTTCGACGCAACTGCGCTATCGCGCGAGCGCTTCGATCGCGGCGAACAGGTCTGGGAGGAACTGCACATTTAGCGCTCGCACCATACCGACCGTCAAGGTGGGTTTCCTCGCCTTAACTCGCCATGATATTTAATCTAATCCGCGCGGGGCTTGCCCCTTCGGCTTCCGCTGTCGAGGAGGATGGATGTTTTCATCGATCGAGGACGTAATCGAGCGATTCGCCAAGAACAATTATATTGCCAGCCGGCGAATCGCGACCGTCATCTACCTGGCAAGTGAAATGCGCAAGCCCATCCTGGTCGAAGGCCCCGCCGGCGTCGGCAAGACCGACCTGGCCAAGGTGCTGGCCGCGTCGCTCGGCTTCGACATGATTCGCCTGCAGTGCTACGAGGGCCTCGACGAGGGCAAGGCGCTCTACGAATGGGAGTACGCCAAGCAGCTCCTCTACACGCAAATCCTCAAGGACAAAATCAGCGAGGTGCTGGTCGGCGCGAAGGGCCTCACCGAGGCGGTCGATAGAATCGCGGCGCAGGACGAAGTCTTCTTTTCAGAACGATTCGTCCTGCCGCGCCCCTTGCTGAAAGCCATCTCGAGCGAACAGCCGTCGGTGCTGCTGATCGACGAGATCGACAAGGCCGACGCCGAGTTCGAGGCCTTCCTGCTCGAATTGCTGTCCGACTTCCAGGTGACGGTGCCCGAGCTCGGCACGCTCAAGGCCAAGCACATCCCGCTGGTCGTGCTGACGTCGAACAACGCGCGCGAAATGTCCGACGCGTTGAAGCGTCGATGCCTCCATCTGTACATCGACTTTCCCGATCGCGCGCAGGAACTTGCGATCGTCAAGCTCAAGGTGCCTGAGGCCGCCGGCAAGCTGGCCGAGGAAGTAGTCACCGTCGTGCAATCGCTGCGCAAGCTCGATCTCAAGAAAACGCCCGGCATCAGCGAGACGCTCGATTGGGTCAAGGCGCTGACCCTGCTCAACGTCAACAGCCTCGACCAGGAACTCGTGACCGAGACGCTCGACACGATCGTCAAGTACGAGGGCGACGTGCGCAAGGCGCAGGAAGAGCTCAAGGACTACGTGCGCCGCGTCCGCGCACGTCGCGGCACCGAAGCCGGCAGCGACAAGGATCTTCTGAACTGACCTCGCATCAGCGAGAGGTCATCCTGAGCGTGGCGAAGGATCTCGGGAATTGAACGGGAAGTAGGGTAGGGCGCCGCACACCATGCAAGAGAAGCTGGTCGAATTTGCGAACCTGCTGCGCGAGAACGGCGTGCGCGTGTCGCTGGCGGAGACGCTCGACGCATTCAGCGCGTCGGAAGTCACCGGGCTGAGCGAGCGCGACGCGTTCCGCGCGGCGCTGCGGGCCACGATGGTCAAGCGGGCCAGCGAATTGCCCGTGTTCGAGGAGCTGTTCGACATCTACTTCTCCGGCCTCGGCGAGATTATCAAGCAGGCCAGCCAGGCCGTGCAGAACGCGCTCTCGATGTCGGATCAGGAATTCCAGAAATTCCTGGACGAAGTCGAGAAGATGCTCAAGAAAGAGGGTAAGAATCTTTCCGAGCTCGCCAAACAACTGCTGCAGAACAACTCGGGCGAGATGGAGCGCAAGATTCGCGAGGCCTCGCGCGCCGTCAAGCTGCAAGGGATCGAGCGCACCATCGAGGAGAACTATTTCGCGCGTGCGCTCGCGCGCCAGCTCGGGCTGGACAAGATCGAAGCCGAGATCAAGGAGCTGCGCGAGCAGCTCGAGAAGCTGGATATCGGCTCCGAGCTCAAGGCCCGGATGGAGGAGTACCTCGAGCGGCGGCTCAAGGCGCTGGAGGATATCATCCGGCGCTACGTGCGGATGGAGCGCGAGAAGCGCGATATCAAGCAGAAGGAAGATCAGCGCCTCAACCAGATTGGCGAGAAGAGTTTCTACTACCTGACCGAAGAAGAGCTCAAGAAGATGAACGAGGCGGTCACGCGCCACGCGCAGCGCCTGAAGAACGTGATCACCGAGCGCCGCAAGCGCGCGAAGAAGGGCCGCTTCGATATCAAGCGCACTCTGCGCCAGAACCTCGAGTACGGCGGCGTGCCGTTCAAGCTCCGCTTCGAGAAGCGCAAGAAGGAAAAGCCGCAGGTCGTGATCTTGTGCGACGTTTCCGACTCGGTGCGCAATGCCTCGCGCTTCATGCTGCAGTTCGTGTATTCGCTGCAGGATCTCTACTCGCGCGTGCGCAGCTTCATCTTCGTCGCCGACATCGGCGAGGTCACCGAATGCTTTCGCAACAACGACGCCAAGGAAGCGCTCGATGTCGCGCTCAAGGGCGATATCATCAACGTGTACGCGCACTCGAACTTCGGCTACGCGTTCCGCAATTTCGTCACCGATCACATCGGCTCGGTGAATAAACGCACGACCGTGATCGTGCTCGGTGACGCGCGCAACAACTACAATCTCCCGCACGATTGGTGCTTGCGTGAAATCCGCCAGCGCGCCAAAAGAGTGATCTGGCTTAATCCTGAAAGCCGCAATACCTGGGGCTTCGGCGACAGCGAGATGGATCGCTACGCCCCGCACTGCGACCTGGTGGAAGAGTGCCGCAATCTCAACCAGCTTTACCGCGTCGTCGATCGCCTGGTCGCAGGCTGACGGACTCGATCGTCGCGGCTGCGCAGCTTGTTCGGTTGACCACTCGGCGTCTTTGGGCCAAGATATTTTTAGCGGGTAAGACGCGTGATTTCGACTCGAAACCGCGCGCGCTCGACGAGAAAAGGTTGATGAGTCCATCTATGGCTGGCCACAGGGAAGACTTCATTTTGATGATCGTCGGCGGAATTACGCTCGACCCGTCCACCAAGATGCCGATCGTGGTCCTGAAAGATCCGGACAACAAGCTCAACTTGCACATCTGGATCGGTCCGCTCGAGGCCCACGCGATGGCCACCGAGCTTGAAGGGATCAAACCGCAACGACCGATGACGCACGACTTGCTGCGCAATCTGCTGGTCGACTTCGGCGCGACGGTCGAGTCCTCCGAGATAACAGAACTGCGCGAGAACACGTACTTCGCGCGGATTCGGGTCAAGACGCGCGAGGGCAAGGCGCTCGAAATAGATTCGCGGCCGAGCGACGCGATAGCACTTGCGCTGCGCACCAAGTCGCCCATCTACGTGGCCAAGAAAGTGCTCGAAGCATCCAGCGAGCTGCACGAGTCCCAGGGCGAACCGCAGGCTTCGGATCAGAACCTGGCCGGGGTCTCGCGCGACAAATGGTCCGAGATCCTCGAGCGAATGTCGCCCGAGGATTTCAAATACAAGATGTAAGGCGCGTGCGCGCTAATTCCTCTGGTCCTCTGCCGGGCGGCGCCCGCTGGAGCATTCGATGCCGCCGACTACTCATCGCCGAAAATTAACCCAAAAGGAACTCAAAGCGCCCGACGAGTTCACGACCTTCGTCGACAACGCGCGCGACTTCCTGGTCAACAATCTCACCCAGGTGATTGTCTCGGCAGCAGTGGTCGTTGCGGTCGGCGCGATTGTGATTGGCGTGTACTACTACGAGCGCAATCGCGACAGTATCGCGGCGGCACGGTTTTACGATGCGATCACGGCGCTCAATGCCGGCAGGAACAAAGATGCCGAGACGCAGTTCAAGCAGCTGGCCGATGACGAGCCGGGGCGCCGGCTCGGACGCCTCGCGCGCTTTTACCTGGCAAGCGCATACATGGCAGACAACGATCTTGCGAACGCGCGCGATTCGCTCGTCGCGTTCCTGTCCGAGGAGCGCGATCCGATGTTCCGCAGTCTCGCGGTGACGAACCTCGCGGTGGTGTACGAGCGCATGGCGGAATGGAAAAAAGCAGTCGGCGCCTATCAGCAGGCGGCCGCGGCTCCGGGGCCGGAGCAGGCGAGCGCGGAGCTCGGTGTCGCGCGGATGCTGGCGAAGTCGGGCGACAAGCAGGGCGCAATCGCGGCTTATCGCGGCTTCCTGACAGCGCATCCATACGCGCAGCAGCGCGAGGACGTGCTCGAATCGCTGGCGTTGCTCGGCGCACCCGCAGAGCTTGCACCGCCGCCGTCATCCGCATCGACGGAGCCGCAGCCCGTCATCATTCACTAATCATTTTTCGTCGCTTCGATACCGAGGCTGAGACGGCTCGGCGCTATGTCTACATCCGTAGACTTACCTTGCTACTCTGTATGCTTCGAAACGCGGAGGCAGCGGTCGTTTTCGCTTCGTTGGCTAGGTCGATCAAATAGGAGCGGACGAACTGATCAAGGGATCGCTCGATGCCGGCATCAACTTTTTTGATACGGCGGATG
>JBOHWI010000337.1:0-5733 GCA_050736675.1 Binatus sp. (SeqCode) | reverse complement strand
CCGTACTTGTCCAGGTAGGCGACCTCGCTCACCGGGCGGCGCTTGATCGGGCCGAACTTTGCGTCCGGATATCCGATCGGCATCAGCGCGTACGTCTGGACTTCGGGCGGCAAGCCCAGGATCTGCTTCACCTCGTCTTCGAAGAACGTGTGAATCGTCGTCAGCACTGTGCCAAGTCCAAGCCCGCGGCACGCGAGAATTATATTCTGCACGGCGGGATAGATGCTCGAGCCCGACGTCCGCGCCAGGCTCTTCATCGCCGCGGCCACCTCGGGCGGCAGCTTGGGCGGCGCTTCCGCCGGCGCAGTCTGCTTCAGACACGCGAGCAGCAGCACCGGCGCATCCGCCATGTGATCGATCAGGTACGTCGCCGACGCCATCAGCTTGCGGTAGGTATCCTCGCTCATGTGCGCGGGCTTGACGCGATTCGCGTAGAGCGCCATCAGGATTCCGCCGCCCTTGCGATACACATCGCCGATTTTCTTACGCTGCGCGGCGTCCTTGACGATCACGAACTCCCAACTCTGCTCGTTGCTGCCCGACGGCGCGCGAATCGCCGCATCGAGCACCTTGGCGATTACTTCGTCGGGAACCGGGTCGGGCTTGAAGCGCCTGAGCGATCGCGCCGAATAAATTGCCTCGAAAAGTCCAATCTCTGCCATCGTCTCACTCTCAAATCTTGTTCCCCTTCCCGCTCGGGAAGGGGTTAGCGGTTAGGGTCCGTGCGTTAGCCGAGCGCCGCCGACTTACACAGGCGTGCGATTCGCTTTAGGGGAAGATTGCGGCCCCATCAGCATCTTGAAAACTTTCTTGGCGTCGGCCGGATCGGTCACCATCGGGCCGGGCTGATCGTGATGCTTCATCACCTTGTCGTCTTCGGTGAACGCGCGCACGGTCGCGCAGTATTCGAGCAGCAGGCCGTTGGGATCGCGGAAGTAGATCGAGCGGCACCACTCGTGATCGACCACCGGCGTCACATCGACGCCCTTTCCGATCAGCTCCTCGCGCTTGGCCTCGAGCGACTTCACATCATCGCAATGGAACGCGAAATGGTAAAACGCGCCCGGCAGTCCCTGCGCGCTGTTGATATCGGTCGCCCACTCTGTCGGCACGCCCGGCACCTTTTCCGGACACATGAACGCCACCATGCTGCCGTCACCCGTGTTGAGGAACACGTGCTTAATCTTCCCGCCCTCGGACGGCTCGATGATATCCGACCACGCAACTTCCCAGCCCAGCTTGGTGGTGTAGAACTCGATCGTGCGATCGATATCAAGAGTCGCCAGCCCCAGATGATGGACGCCCGTGCGCTTCATAGCCTCGCCTCCTGTCTAATATTCCCCGCAAACCACTAACTAACACGGTCCGACGAGGAGTCAAAACCCTCCAGAACGATCGTTCAAGACCACCCTTCAGCCCACTGCGATGAAACAACATTGGGTGCAGGGGTCACCCCTGCCGAAGGAAGTGTGAAACCCACCGCGGGTTATACATTGAATTGGTGATCTATCCTTTCCCTACTCCTTGCACTCATTCGAGGCCTGCGATGGCGCGTTGTCGTACTTGAATCTCACGCACGGCACCGACCCGCATGCGCTCACCAGATCCGCCGTCGGCGTCACGTTGGCGTTCCTGTTCAGCCACAGATTCAGCTCATTGATCATTTGCGGCCCGAGTCCGTTCAGCTCCGGCACCACTACGATGTACAGCGCGTCCTCCTGGCGCCGCGCGGTTGACCACGAGCCCTTGTGCTCGAGCGACGGGAACGCCTGCATCGTGCGATGGGTCGTCGGGCCCTCGACCACCTTCCAGTTATTCGCAATCTCGACCGCGAGGTGACGCGGGAACTCCTCGATCAGGTCGCTGATATCCGTGTCGCCGGGCCGTTCGACACCGGCGGCGCACGCGCGGACCTCGCCCCAGTAGCGGTCGATCGCAACGGCAGCCGCCTTGCGCGATGCCTCGGTCTTATACTGCCCGTTGGTCTTGACGCGAATTCCAAGCGGCGTGACCAGGTCGGCCGCAAACTCCGATGGCGCGAGTTCGAGCGGCCGCTTCGCGACCTCAGCCGCCGTGCCGGCGTTGTTCTGCGGATAAGAGGTCGTTTCCACGCAGCCTATCAGGACGTTCGGGATCGCAAGCGCGAATACAGCCAACGATACGCCCCGCACCACCCGGCAAAAACGAGCGCGATCCATCCCATCCACCTCCACAACCAATTGCGCGACGCGCATCCGCTCAGACGATTCCGTCGCGCTTGAGGTTTTCGATCTCGTCAGCACCGATTCCGATCGATCCCAGCACTTCGGCGTTGTGCTCGCCCAGCTCTGGCGGTCGTCTCATCGGCTTGCCGCCGTCCGGCACGTCGGACATCTTGATTGGAGTACCGGCGACGCGGATTTTGCCGCGCGTCGGGTACTCGCTGTCGATCAGCATCCGGCGCTGCGCGGTCTCAGGATCGGCGACCACTTCCTCGACCGTCCGTACGGGCGCGCAAGGTATGCCGGCCTCGATCAGCGAAAAAACCATTGCGTCGCGCGGCTGCGCGCTGGTCCAATCACCCACGATAGCGTCGAGCTCGTCGGCGATCTTGAGCCGTGCGCCATGATTTCTGCATCGCGGATCGGCAATCAGCTCTTCGCGATTCATCAGTTTAGCCAGCGTGCGCCAATGCACTTCGGTGAGACAGAAGATCAGAATCTCGCCGTCGCGCGCGGGATAGACGTTGGTCGGGCATGCGCCCCAATGACGATTTCCCAGCCGCTTGAACTTCATCCCCTGCAGCGCGGGCGCGACCGCGCTGGTCAGTGCGGGAATCGCCACGTCGAGCATCGCGACCTCGATATGCTGTCCGCGGCCCGTCTTAGCGCGATGGATCAGCGCGGCCAGAATCCCGCTCACCATATGGCTGCCCGTTCCCATGTCGATGAACGTGGCCGAAGTCTTCACCGGACGATCGGGAAAGCCGGTGATGCTGATGAAGCCCGACGATGCCTGGATGGTGTTATCCATCGAGCCGAGCTTCGCGTAGCGGCTGTCGGAGCCGTAGCCCTTGCCCGAAGCGTAGATGAGCCGCGGGAAACGCGCGGCGATCTGATCGTAACCGAGGCCGAACGATTCCATCACACCGTCCAGAAAGTTCTCGACCAGAACGTCGGCATCCTCGAGCAGCTTGAGCACAATTTCCTGCCCCCGCCGATCTTTGAGATTGATCGTCACGGAACGCTTGTTCGCGTTGAGCATCAGGAACGAGTAGCCGGCGCCGCCCGGCGGCAGTTCCGGCCGCCGCAGCACTTCGCCGGTCACCGGCGGCTCGATCTTGATTATGTCGGCGCCCATCGCGGCCAGTTGCAGCGTGCAGTACGGTGCCGCGTAAACCTGGCCCAGGTCGATCACGCGGATTCCGTCCAGCGGCAGACTCATCGGGGCTTCCTTCTTTATCATTCGGTTCGCGGTGTCACGTTCATTTCATCGAGAGCCATGGCGTCCTTCAGGTCGGCGGTGTCGAAGCCCTCGGAGAACCAGTTGTAGATCTCGGCGCGAGGGCTTCTTTGCGACGATTGGCATCGCGCAGCAGGCGCGCGAGTCATGTCGCCCCCGCGGCTCATGCCTCGATCGATCTCGCATAGTCGTCCCAGCCTGTCACGCCCATCTCGGCAAAGAGACGCCGCGCTTCAGCCATGTCGCGCGCCATGCCGTCCGCGTCGCCGCGCAGGCGGGCGAGACCGGCGCGCTCGAGCAGGATTAAGGGGAGCCAACCCTTTGCCTCTCCGCGATGTATTAGTTCCAGTGTTCCCACAATCTCGGCCTCGAGCGCATCCAACTCTTGCACACCGCCGATCATTCGCAGGACACGCGCCCGGAGAAAGCCAAGCGAAAGCGTCAGGTCGTTCGACGGCAGCTCCACACTTCTGTGCGCCAAATCCAGACTCCGCTCGCGCTCTCCCAGCCCAGCCAGGCAGAGCGCCTGATGTGCATCGATGAATACACTCCACTCTGCCCCTGCGCCGGTTGCCGCGATGCGCTGTCTGGCGCGCTCGAGAAATCCATTGCCTTCTTCCCAGCGAAGCCCGAGTGTGCTCGCGTTACCGCACGCCATCAGCGCGTAAACGATGTTCCGGTCAGAGCCGAAGCGCTCGGCCATATGCAAGGCTTCGGCCGTATAACGCCGGGAGCGCGGCGCATCTCCTAATATCCAGCACGGCCAGAACCGGTCGGTAGCAGCCGATGAAGTATCCGAACCGATCCCGAACCTGCTGAGCAGTTCTGGAAATTTCTCGGCGAACTCAAGCGCTTCCCTGGGCCGGCCCAAAATGCTCAGGATCGCACCCCGGATTGCCAGCGATTCGACGTAGGGCCACCACCCAAGCACTTCGATTTCAGCGGCTTCATCGCCACCCGCGATCGCAACGCTTTCATCGAATACGCGGAGGCTTTCCTTCCAGCGCGTCTGCCAAGCGAGACCGCGCCCCAGAATGTGGCGCGCGAAAAGCCTGAGACCCAGATCGCCCTGCGCATCAGCAAGCGTCGTGCCGCGCGAGGCGTGCTCGAGCATGCCGTCGAAATCGTTCTGAGAGCTCTTGAGTTGGCCATAGGCAGCTTCGATCAAGGCTTCCGGGCCGCGATCGCCCGCCTGTCGAGCCAGAGCGATCGCTTCCTGGTAGACGGCTTCGGATTCGGTCGGCTCGGCGCCGAGGCGATCGAGTGTGTTGATCAGCTCGGGGTACACGTCGATGAGCAGCCGCGTTCGCTCGAGACTTTCCGGGAGCGCGACCAGCAGTGCGCGCGCCGTTGCCCAATGACGCCGGGACGCCGCCAGATCGGTTATGCGCACCCAGCGCGCCGTACGCACGTGCCAGGTGGCTGCGCGAAGCGCTTCACCCGCCTGGGTCCAATGATGCGCCAGCTCAGTGTAGCGGTCTTCCAGCCGCGCAGCGTAAAGCGACTCGATCGCCGTTGCGGTGCGCTGATGCAGCTCCTTGCGCCGCTCGGTCAGCAGCGAGCCATACGCGACCTCCTGCGTTAGCGCGTGCTTGAAGCTGTATTCGACGTCGCCTATTGCCGGCTGCTCAAAAATGAATTCTCCCGACTGCAAGTCACTGAGCATCCGCGTGAGTTCGTCGTCGGATTTCGAGACCACCGCGCGGACCAATGAAAGAGCAAACTCTTTGCCGATCACCGCCAAGGTCTGGAGCAAGTCTTTCTCATCGGCGGGCAACCGGTCGATGCGTGCGGCGAGAATGCCCTGCACGGTCGGAGGAATCTTGAGCTCGGCAATCGGCCGGGTAAGCCTGGTCGCAGCACCTTTGCGGACCAGCGCGCCCTCGTCGAGCAGCACCTGCACCGTTTCTTCCATGAAGAACGGATTACCCTCAGTCTTCTCGACTATGACCCGCTTGAGCTGCGCCAGCTCCGCGCCATCGCCGAGCAGCGCCGAGAGCATCTCGTCGGCCGACTCCTTGCCCAGTGGGTCCAGCCGCAACTGCGTGTAGTAAGTCTTGCTGTTCCACTGATGCGAATATTCGGGCCGGTAGTTCACTAGCAGTAAGACCTTCGCGTTGGCGATCGCTTCGACGAGCAAATTCAGGAACGCCTGCGTCTCCTCATCGATCCAATGCAGGTCCTCGAAGATCACGATCAGCGGCTGATTTAGCGATTCACGGAGAATTATCCGCTTGACGGCGTCCAGCGTGCGCCGTTTACGCACTTGCGAGTCCATGCCCGCCACTGGGT
>JBOHWI010000336.1:0-13381 GCA_050736675.1 Binatus sp. (SeqCode) | reverse complement strand
GGATGAATCCAACCCGCAGATTGGCGCTTGCAATCTCTCTGGTCGCGCTGATGACCGTCGTCGGCGCCGTCGGTTACATGCTGATCGAGCACATGCCGGTGCTCGACGCCTTCTACATGTCTGTCATCACCATCTCGACGGTCGGGTTCCAGGAGGTCAAGCCGCTCAGCCCGGCCGGTCGTCTTTTTACAATCGGGCTTATACTCACAGGCGTCGGCAGCGCGGTTTACCTGTTCACGGTGATCGGGGAACTTGTGGTTGAGGGGCGCCTTAGAGAGTTTCTCGGGAAGAGCGCAATGAATCGCAAAATCCACGACCTCAAGGAACACGTTATCGTCTGCGGCTACGGGCGTTTCGGCCGCGCAGTCGTCGAAGAGTTGATCCGTAACGGCGTAACGATGGTGGTGATCGAGACGGATCCCGCGCGGCAGGCGGATCTGAACGCGCTCGGCGCGTTGCACGTTATCGGATCGGCACTTGAAGACTCGGTGCTCGATGATGCCGGGATCGCCTCGGCCCGCGCGATAGTCGTCGCCACCGGATCGGATGCCGACAACGTGTACATCACGCTGTCAGCGCGCGAGAAAAATCCGAAGATTCTCATTCACGCCCGCGGCGACTCGGATGCGGGACTCCGCCGGCTCAAGCTGGCGGGAGCGGACCAGGTCGTCGCCGCTTATCAATCGGCCGGGATGAGGATCGCGGCGAGCATCCTGCGCCCGTCGGTCGTGGATTTCCTGCAACTCTCCTTCCCCGGCCGCGAGTCGGAGGTCGATCTGGAGGAGATCAGGATCTCGCGCGAAAGCCCGGCGGTCGGCAAGACAATCGCGGTGCTGGAACGTGAAAATCCACGGGTTCGAATTGTGGCGGTGAAGCGCAACGACCAACCGCTCGAGATGATTCCCGCTGCCGACACAAAGATCGAAGCGGACGATTTGCTGGTCGCGATCGGTGAATCGGACAGCCTGAAGCGCCTGTCTTCCGCCTAAGCCCGCAACAGCCCTGTCATCTACGGCGCGGAATGAGCGCCTTCGTTGTCGCTAGCCGAGAGGAAGCGCAGGATCGACTCATTGAACATGACCGGATCCTGGATAAAGGCGAAGTGACTCACTTGGGGGAGGATTAGTTCGCCGGAGCCTGGAATCAGCGCGACCATGTGATCGGTGTTCTCGCGCTTGATCGCCTCATCGTGATCGCCATCGACAATCCACGTCGGCACCTTGATGTGTCTCAGTTGATCGTCGGTAAAATGCGGCTCGGTCGCCCACATGTGCTCGATGTTCGCGACGAAAGCTTTGAACTGGGTGGGGGTCGGCGAGAGTCGCGCGTACTCCTTCGCCGCGCGTTGCTGAAAGGCGATGAAGATGGAGCTATTGCCCACATCTTTCACACCCGACGGATCGGAATTCGCGGCAAAAGCGAACAGTCGCGTCAGGCGCTCCGGATGATGAATCGCGATATCGAGCCCGATAATCGCTCCGTCACTCCATCCCACGAGCGCGGCCTGGCGGATATGCAAATAATCCATCAACGCCAGAACATCCGACGACATCAGATCGTACCCGATTGGCGTCTCGGTTCGGGAGCTGCGTCCGTGGCCGCGACTGTCCAGAACGATCACATGGTAGTGCGGTGCGAGGGCGCGCACCTGCAATCCCCAGTAATCCGAATTCGCAAGACCGCCATGGACCAGGATGACCGGCGCACCGTGACCGAACTCCGCGTACCACAAGCGGATGCCGTTGACGGGCGCGATGCCGCTGGTCTCGGGCGCTGGCAGCAGGGGAGTCGGCGGCACACGCAGCCATGGGTCTTCCGCGCCGGCGGGCAGCGCAACCGCGAGCGCGGCCAGCATCGAGAGAACATTGCAAAGACGGACCTTTCGAGTCAACTCAGAACCTCCGTCGTAGCGGACAGGCAATCCGCACCGAATTGAGGAATTCGAGACTTGGGACACTTTGCGGCGTTGCCGATATGGAAGTGGTACATACTCTCGGGAGCGGTTAGGTGTAAACTTCAGCATCAACTAGGAGGAAAGCACTCCACGGCAGGAGGGTCGGAAGATGCCTTTGAATTCTCGCGCAGCACGCCGGATTGCGATCATCGGGTCAGGCTTCTCGGGGCTTTGTCTCGGCATCCAGCTCAAAAGACTGGGCATCGATTCCTTTACCATCTTTGAAAAATCCGACCGGCTCGGCGGCACGTGGCGCGACAACACCTATCCCGGTGCGGCCTGCGACGTTCCGTCGTTTTCCTATTGCTTCTCGTTCGAGCAGAAGACCGACTGGTCACGGAAATGGGCGCCGCAGTCCGAGATACTCGAGTACATGGAACACTGCGCAAAGAAGTACGACCTCTTCCCGCACATCCGCTTCGGCACGGAGATAGCCGGCGCCGAGTGGGACGAGGATGCGAGCGTGTGGCGGATTCGAACCGTCAAGGGCGAGGAAATCGTGGCTGAAGTGCTGGTGGCGGGCGTCGGCCAGTTGAACCGGCCGAACATGCCCAAGTTGCGCGGCGCCGAGAACTTCAAGGGCGTGTCGTTCCATTCCGCACGATGGCGTCACGATGTCGATCTTACGGGCAAGAGCGTCGGCGTTGTCGGCAACGCAGCGAGTGCGATCCAGTTCATTCCGCAAATCGCGCCCAAGGCCGGCAAGGTCTATATCTTCCAGCGCAGCGCGAACTGGATGGTCCCGCGAAACGATCTCGCATACACGGACGAGCAGAAGCGGCGATTTGCGCGAAATCCCGTGCGCACGCGGTTCTACCGCTGGTTGATCTATTTCCAGCATGAGATCAACTGGCCGGTATTTCGCAGAAGTTCGTTTCTATCGCGGCGGATGGCGGAGGCGGCCGAGACTTACATGCGCACGACGGTCAACGATCCGAAGCTGCAGGAAGCGTTGATCCCCGACTACCCCGTCGGCGGCAAGCGCATCCTCATATCCGACGACTACTACCCGACGCTCAATCGCGAAAACGTCGAGGTCGTAACCAGCGGCATTGACCATATCGACGAAAACGCCGTCGCAGCGAAAGACGGCCGGACTATTCCGGTAGATGTGCTGATATACGCCACCGGGTTCGAATCGACGGCGTTCCTTGCACCGATGGACATCCGCGGCCGTGGCGGTCGCCGCCTGCAAGACGAATGGGCGGGCGGCGCGCGGGCCTACCTCGGCATCAGCGTGGCGGGATTCCCGAACCTGTTCCTGATGTACGGCCCGAATACGAATCTCGGGCACAACTCGATCATCTTCATGATCGAGTGCCAGGCGAATTACATACTCGATTGCCTGAGACGGCTGGACGAGAGCGGCGCATCCGCCATCGATCTGCGGCGCGAGGTTATGGATGAGTTCGACGCCAACCAGCAGAAAGAGCTGCAGCAGAGAGTCTGGGCCTTCACCGGCAAGAGCTGGTACAAGAACGAAGCCGGGAGAATCACCAACAACTGGTCGGGCAGTACGATCCGCTACTGGTTGAGGACGCTGCACGCGGATTCGAAGCTGTACCAGCTCGAAGCGCGCCGCGAGCCCGCAGGAGTCGAGGATTCGGCGACCGGAAACGGCGTGGCGCACCGTGCGGCTTAGTCACCAGACAAAAAGAATAATTCGAGTCGCCTTCAGCGGTGGCGGGAGAGTCCGCCCTTCTGCATGCGCCATCGCAGCAGATCGAAGCGGTCCTGCCCAAAGAAAGGCTCGCCGTTGAAGACCATCAGCGGGACACCCCAATGCCCGGCGCGCTTCTGCGCCGCCTCATTTTCGGCGATCACGGCTTCATGACGGTCCGGGGCGCGCGCGATTTCAGAGTCGAGTTTCGCGAGGTCCAGCCCCGCACGCTGCGCCGCCCCGGCCAGATGGTCGCCGAGATTCCAGTCTCTCACGCCGCTGAAAATCACTGCGCCCACCGCCGCGAGGAAGCCCAGTCCCTTGCCGGCTGCGGCGGCGGCGACGCCTAATTTTGTCAGCCTATGGATATACGGTTGCTCCTTGGCGACCTCGCCGGTGCTCATGTTCATGACGATCGGATCGGGGCTGGGCCAGGCGAAAGGCATGCCCAGCATCTCCGCGATGCGAAAGCAATCGCGCAGCAGATAGGGCGGCCACATCGGATTCACCTGCTTGAAGAAACCGGGTATCCGTACCGCGATCGGATAGACCGGCCGGACATTGGCCTTGACGTCGAAGTCGCGCTCGAATTCGATCAGCCGCGGCGTAACGAGATAGGAATACGGCGAGCGAAACGACCAGAACAAATCATACTCGAGTGTCATCCCAGTTTTGCCTCCGATATCTTTTACGCGATTCACTGACGATGGCGGGCTATTGCACCGTCGAGATCTCGATACCTTTCGAGCCCGCCGGCAACGTCAGCAGCATTCCGTCGTATCCAATCACGACGCCACGCGGCCTGACCTCCGCTACGCCCCTCATGAACGCGATTCGTGCAAGCGCGTTGGGCGTCGCAGGACCGATGTGGCTCAGCACGAACATCGCGACTCCCGCCTGGTTCGCCTCGGAGGCGGCCTCAACCGGCGTGGTGTGGTAGCGGCGGATGTCGGACATGATTTTGGCAACGCGTGCGTTGCCGATTCGCTCCGCTTCTTCCTGGATCAACTTCACCAGATGCGCCGACTGCGCTTCGTGAATCAGCACGTCCGCGCCGGTGGCGACCTTCACCAGATTGGCGCACTTCACCGTGTCGCCGCTGATCACGACCGAGCGTCCCTTGTAGTCGAATCGGTAGCCGTAGGCAGGCGCCACCGGCGAGTGATCGACGGTGAATGCGGTGACTTTGAGTCCGTTCTCCGCGAGCACCGTCGCGCTGCCGCCTGTGCATGGCGACGCGCCGGGTGGAGTGTCAATTTTCACCGCGAGCGGATTCATCTGCCAGTTCGCGGCCGGCATCAGCTTGGCCCCGTGATGCGCGATGCGGTAGCCCTCATCCAGCGCGTACGCCTGCTCGAAACCTGTCACCACTTGCTCGACGCCCGGCGGCCCGTACACGCGCAGCGGATGGTCCCGCCCCTGCGCCCACGTCTCGAGGTTGGCTTCGCCGAGATCGCCGATGTGATCGGAATGAAAATGGGTGAGCATGACCGCGGCGACCCGCGCCGCGGGAATATGCCACAGCGCGAGGTTCTTCCACGCGCCGGGACCAACATCCACCAGGTAGATGTTGCCGCCGGCGAAAACCGCAGTGCATGCAGCCGCGCGATTGCGATCAGGCAGCGGATTCCCGGTGCCGCATAGCACGACTCGCAGCGCGTCCGGAGCGAGCAGGTCGTTGCGAGTCGCCTCGAGGTTGTGCTCGATCGCCCGCCGGAACACCGCATCCTGCACCGCGGGCATGTGAATCATCCACCAGGCCATCGCAGCCAGTGCCGCGACGGCGGCGCCGATCAATATCAATCTTCGCGAGAGTTGCGACATCCGAAGTCAGCGCGCGGCCGCCGGAACCTCTTCTCGAATCGTCAGGACCGGGCAAGTCGCCTTGCGCACGACCGCTTCCGCAACGCTGCCGAGAAACATGCGCGAGAGGCCGCGGCGACCGTGCGTCGCCATCGCCAGCAGATCAGGTTGATGTTCGGCCTGCGCCTGCAGAATGGACGCGATTACGTCGCCGGTGTACACATGCGCTTCGTGCTTCAGCCCGGCGAGTTTCTGCTTGACGACGTCGGCCAGCTTGGCTTCGGCATCCTTCTTCTGATCCTCGTAAAGCGCCAGCGGCGGCGCGACTTCGCCGAGGGCAACAATCAGCGGCAGCACATGCACCAGTATAATTTTGCTTCTGAGCTGCCGGGCGATGTCGACCGCGTGGCCGAGCGCCGCCAGAGAATTCTCGTCGAAGTCGACCGCACAGAGAATAGTTTTGTATGGGAAAGCCATGGTTTGAAGCTCCTCTCTACCGGCGCCATCATACGCCACCTACCCAGTCCTGTAAGGAGCGGCTCAGTTCAGTGCTACGGTAAGAGCCTCCCTATCGAGATGATCTCAGCTCCGCGCCGGGTTAGATCGCGATGGACGGCGTTGTCGGTTGAAGGGTCAATCGATCGACACAGCTCCCAAATCACGCGCACCCGGAACCCCTCCTGCAGAGCGTCTTCCGCGCTCCATCGGACGCAGAAGTCGCGGGCGAGACCGCACACGAAAACTTCCTCGACGCCGCGACCCTTCAGGTAGCCGGTGAGGCCGGTCGGCGGTCGATTGCCTCTGGAATTCCAGTTGTTGCGAAACGCGCTATAGGAGTCAGTTGCCGGATCGGTAGCCTTCCTGATGATCGCGGTGGCTTTTTCCCAAGGCAGGCCGGGATGCAACGCGGCGCCGGGCGTGCCCTGCACGCAATGGTCCGGCCAGAGCGTTTGCGCATGGCCGTAAAGCTCGATCGTCTCCATTGGCCTGCGGCCCGGATGGTTACTGGCGAACGAAACGTGTTCGCGCGGATGCCAATCTTGCGCGCCAACGATAAAGTCGAAAGGTCCCGACTTCATCAACTCGCGCAGCTCCGGCAACATCTCGTCCGCGCCGGGCACCGGCAACGCGCCTCCAGCAAAAAAATCCGGCTGAATGTCCACAATCAGCAGGACCGCTCGCTCTCTTTCGATTATCATCCGCTCGTCTTTCATTTTCGTCCGTCGATGTAGTCGATCAATATGGATTATCCCACTTTACCGCGGAAGTCGCAGTCCGGACCGGAGCGCCACAGCAAGAGTTCTACTGTAGGAAAGCCGGATTAGGCAGTCGCCACCGCTTCTTGGTACAACCTGCCTGACACCACCGAGTCGGGAGCGGACATCGCGATGGCCAAATACGAACGGTTGAGCGCTATGGACCGGACCTTCCTCGACCTCGAATACCCGGAGACTCACATGCACGTCGCGGGGGTGATGACGTTCGACGCCGCTCCGCTTGCGACCGCCAACGGCGGCATCGATATCGATCGCATCCGCCGATACTCCGCGTCGCGGATGCACCTGATCCCGCGCTATCGCCAGCGCATCGCGCATATCCCCATCGAGAACCATCCGGTGTGGGTGGACGACGATCGCTTCAATCTCGATTACCATATTCGCCACACGGCCTTGCCACGCCCCGGCGATGAAGAGGCGCTCAAACGACTCGCCGGGCGCATCGTTTCGCAACAACTCGACCGCGGAAAACCGCTGTGGGAGATGTGGGTGGTCGAAGGCCTCGAGGGCGGCCAGTTCGCGCTGATCAGCAAATCGCATCACTGCATGATCGACGGCGTCTCCGGAGTCGATCTGATGGGCGTGCTGATGAACCTCATCCCGGACGTAGTCATCGAGGAGCCACCGCCGTGGAAGCCGGAGCCCGCACCGTCGCGCGCCGAGATGTTGCTCGAAGAGGCCGCGCGACGCATCCGCAGCCCGTTCGAGCTTGGCCAGAACGTACTCCAGGCGATGCAGCATCCCACCGAGGCGGCCGAAAACCTGGCGGAACAGATTTCCGCGATCGGCGAGACGCTCGGCGCCGGACTCTCATCGGCCTCCGACTCGCCGTTCAACCAACCGATCGGGCCGCATCGGCGCTTCGATTGGACGGTGATGGATCTCAATGAGGTGAAACAGATAAAGAACCGGCTTGGCGGCACCGTCAATGACGTGGTGCTGACGATTGTCGCGGCGCGGTCGGTGCGTTCCTCACCCATCGCGGCTTCAGCGGCGAACAGATCGCGGCCCTCGATTTCCGTGCGATGGTTCCCGTTAGCGTGCGCTCCGATTCGGAGCGTGGCACGCTGGGCAACCGTATCGCGTCGTGGGCGGCATCGCTGCCGATCGCGGAGAAGGATCCGCGCCGCAGGCTCGAAGCCGTCCGCGCGGTCACCGGCGACCTCAAGCAATCGCGCAAGGCTATGGGCGCCGAGGCGCTGGCTCGCGTCAGCGAATGGACTGTGCCGACGCTGCGGCTGGCGGCGCGTGCGCGTGCATTCAACCTGACGGTCACGAACGTGCCGGGACCGCAGCTCCCGCTCTACTTCCTGGGATCGAAGATGCACGCGGCGTATCCGCTGGGGCCGCTGTTCCAAAATCAGGCCCTCAACATTGCGCTGCTCAGTTACGACGGCCGGCTGCACTGGGGACTCAACGCCGACCACGACACGATGCCTGACGTGAAGCAGTTGACCGCGGCGATCCGCACCTCGTTCGAGCAAATGAAGGCGGCCGCCGCAGCGGCATAGCACCAGACAGTCCAGTCAACGACACGCGCAGGCCGCGGGGCGCCATCGGTCCTGTCTCTCAACGAGCAGTTAAAATGTAAGAACCACGCCTATGAATTTCGGGATCGATAGACCGGAAATAACGAACTGGAAGTGGCCCTTGTCAGTGGTAGCGACGCTATGGCTATTTCGACGCCGCCGCGGATGGTGCGACGCCCAGGTAGTCCTCGATAGCGCGTTCCAGCTCCGCCGCCACGAAGCCGAACGGACCCGGTCCGCCGCGGTAGGCTACTCGGCCGTCCCGTCCTATCAGGTAGAGCCTGTCCGGCAGTGCGTAGTACTTGCGGTCGGTCGAATTCTCCATGTCGTCAATCAGAGTAGGTATCGATAGCTCGAGCTTGAGCGCGCAGACCTGCGCGATTTCGCTGCGCGCGGTGAGCGTCGTAGGCTGCACGAACAGGACCCCTTCACTCTCGTTGGATTCGACCTGCCATTCATCGGTCGGGTGCGCCTCTCGTATATAGATGACGAAGAACTCGACTCTATCGCCGAAGCGGCGATGCAGCTCTTCAAGGTGCCCAGCCTGGGCACGGAAGGGAGGTCAAGTGTAGCTGCCGAAGATCAGTGCTACCGGTTTGCGTCCGCGAAAGGACGAGAGCTGCACTTGCTCGGCGCCACCGAGGTGCGGCAACTTGAAGTCGGGCGCGTCGGAGCCTACGGCAGGCGCCAGGGTCTCGCGCTCGGCGAGAAACTGCATCATCGCGCTGCGCCGTTCAGGCTCCATCGCAGCCGTGAATGCCATCATCCGATTAAAGTCCTTGTCGGACAGATGCTTTCTCAAGAGATCCATGAAGGTATCGAAGCCCATATTCACACCTCGACGCGCCGGATGCAGCGTTTGGAGCATCGCGCAGAATCGGCGTCAAAGCCAGCGCGGTTTGGGGAAGGGTAAATCACTTTATTAAAGGTGAAACCCGCCGTGGGTTTCAGACTTCCTTGGGCAGGGGTGACCCCTGCACCCGATGGATAAGAGAAAGATGCGGGACTTCGTTCGGGTTCGAAGTTATTCTCGAGGATTTTCGCGTCGGCTAGAGCGGGCGGCGGGGGCGAGCATCGTGAGCGCGATTTTGTGTAGGTCGCGGTCGCCGGCGGCGATTATTTGGCCGCCGTCATATGGCGAGCCGCCCGACCAATTCGTCACGATTCCACCAGCGGCTTCGATGATTGGCATGAGCGGCTGGATATCGTAAGGCATCAGCCCTGACTCGATCACCAGGTCGATGAAGCCTGCGGCGACCAGGCAGAAGGAATAGCAGTCGCCGCCGTACCGGCGCATCCGCGCCTTCGACGCGACCGCGCGGAAGGCGTCGCGTTCGCCGGGGCCGGTGAACATTGCGGGGTCGGTGGCGCAGACGATTGCATCTTCGAGGCGCGGACATTCGCGCACTTGCAGCTTACTGGCTACGCCGTTACGCCTTAGTTCGGCACCCAGGCGGGAGCCGACGAACGTCTCGCCGGTGTACGGCTGATGCATCACGCCGATGACCGGGCGCGTACCGTCATTGAGCGCGATCAGGACGCCCCAATGCAGTTGGCCGATGATGAAGGCGCGGGTGCCGTCGATCGGATCGATGATCCAGGTCAGGCCGTCGGTGCCGGCCCTGACGCCATGCTCTTCGCCGAGGATTCCGTGGCCGGGATGCACGCGCTGAATCTCGTCGCGGATCGTCTGCTCGGCTGCGCGATCGGCGAGCGTCACCGGATCGAAGCCGCTTCCGGCCTGCTTGTTCTCGACGTCGAGGCGCACCCGAAAATGCGGCAGGATAACCCGCCCCGCGAGGTCCACCAGATGGCAGGCAAAAGCCGTGTATTCAGCGATCGCGCGATCGTCCATCGTCGTCACGGGAGTTCGGTGCTCGCATCCAGCCATGCCAGCATCAGATCACATTTTTGTTTCTGAGGTCGACGATCTTTGCAGCGGTCAGGCCGAGCAGTTCGCCGTATACCCGATCGTTATCGTGGCCGAGGCCGACGGAGCCGCGCCAGACCTTGCCCGGGGTGCGCGAGAACTTCGGCACGATGCCGATGCCCTTCACCGGTCCCGCCTGCTCATCCTCCCATTCGATATGCATCTGGCGCGCCTGGTACTGAGGATCCTCCGCCATCTCCTGGCTGTTCATCACGGGAGAACAGGCGACTTGTGCTTCGTTCAGAATGCGATTCACGTCGGCGACGGTGCGTTCGCTGACCCAGCCGCGCAGGATCGCATCGAACTCGATGCCCTCAATGGACTCCAGGTTCTGCGCCGCGAGAAGCCATTTCGGGTCGTCGGGATTCATTCCGATCACCTTGAGCAAGCGCGGAAAAGTGCCGGAGCCGACGGCGCCGATGACGACCCATCCGTCGCTGGCCTGGTATGAATCGAGCGGCTGAATCGCCATCGTGCGGTTTCCGTGGCGCTCGCGAATGACGTTCTGCTGGAAATACTCGACCATCGTGCCACCCAGCACGTGATGAATCGCCTCGTATTGCGCCAGATCGATCACCTGCCCGTGCCCGGTCTCGCGGGCGGACATCACACCCGCGAGCGTTGACCAGAGCGCGAACAGCGCGGTGACGTAGTCGCCGGTGAATGGCGCGCCGAGCGAGGGCGGCGACTCGGGAAACCCGGTCTGGAACATCGAGCCGCCGAACGCCTGGCCGACGAGATCGTATGATGCGCGCCGAACGTATTCGGGGACGCCGGTCTGGCCGTAGCCGGAGACGTGGGTGATGACCAGACGCGGGTTGCGGCGGAGCAGCTCGTCGTCGTCGATGCCGAGCTTTTGGTAAGTTCCGCCCTTGGAGTTCTCGAGCCAGACATCCGCGGTATCGATCAGCTTGAGGAAAATTTCGCGGCCCTGCGGCTGCGTGATGTCGAGCGTGATGCAGAAGATGTTGCGGCGATCCTGGACCCAGTTGGTGGAGATTAGCGCGCCGTCTTTCGTCGGCAGCCGGATTCCACCGTATCGCCATGGCATGTCGCCCATTCCTGGGCGTTCGATCAGGATGACCTCGGCACCCATCTCGGCGGCCAGTTCGGTAGCGAATGGTCCCGCGATCAACACGCCGGTGGTAACGATCCGCAAATTGGCCAGGGGTCCGAACCGCTCCGGAATCAACCGTTTGTCACTCAAGACTTCACTCCTCGCGCTCACGCGCGCCTGCGCGGAGCCTACGGGCTCCAGTACCACACTCGGTTCTGCCGGTCACGCCATCGCGGATTTCGGCGCTCAGTGGCGCGCGCCGGACGCTGCGATGCCGATCTCGTCAGGGTGCGCCGTCGCGATACGCTCTGCCCATTCGCCGCGCCCCGTCTCGCGCAACCGCTCCAGATACTCTTTGAGCTGTCCTCGCAGGTGCCACGGGCCGCCCTCGCGCAGCACCGTCCACAAGGGATCGATGCTCGTCGTCGAAAGCATCATCTGGCGCGCATGCCACTGTTCGAGCTTCGCGAGCGCGCGCGCCGCGAGGTCCAGCTGCTCGGTTGCGAGGTCGCGGATCTCATGCGGATCGCGCCTGATGTCGAACAGCATCACTTCGGGAAAAGCGTGATAGCCGTCGTGATAGGTGCGGATGCAAATGTAATCATCGAAGCGCACGGCGCGCTGCGCGGTCCACGCTCCCTGCGAGACGACCAGAAACTCGCGACCGGCGTCGCGTCCTTGCCTGAAGGCTTCCGCGAAGCCAGCGCCGTCCCAGTTGGATGGAATCCGTGCGCCGAGCAGCTCGAGGATCGTCGCGGCGACATCGATTTGGTAATGCAGTGCGCCGTCGACGCGCCCTCCGGCAAATCCCGGCCACTTCAGCACCATCGGCAAGTGTGTGACGCACTCGTCGGCGGTGTGGTGATCGCAGTATATGCCCAACTCGCCAAGAGTCTCGCCGTGATCGCCTGAGATCATCACGGCGGTTTCATCGAGCACGCGCAGCTCGGCGAGCCGGTTCATGAAGCGGCCGATATGATCGTCGGCATAGCGGATGCCGACGTCGTAGCCGTCAAACATGCGGCGAATCTCGGCCATCGAGGCTGCCTGCTGCGGCTGCCGCGTCAGCCCTTTGAAGAACGCGTGCTCATTGGGCTTGAAGCCGATCATCTCCTGCGCCGAGTGCGGACCCGGCATGGTCCAATGGCGGGCGCGGATCTCTTCGGTGATCCAGTCGGGCGCCGGGTCATGCGCGAACGGTTCGCCATAGCCGGCGGGAGTGCGATAAGGCGTGTGCGGGTCCCACAGGTGGACGTGGAGGAACCAGTTGTCGCGTGAGCCGTTGCGTGCGAGCCAATCCAGCGCCAGCGGCGCGACCTGGTCGGCGGTTTCGAGCCCCATCGTGCCGAGATTGATCACCTCGTTGAAGCCGGCATCCCATTGATATGCGGAGTGGCGCTCGCCGAAGGTGCTGATGGTCGCGGTGTGCATTCCGACCGAGCGCATCCGGCGCGCCCAACTGGTGGCGGCGCCGCGCGACTGGAAGCCTCGCGCGGCGCCCTCGATAAACGGATCGGCCCCAGTGCCGCCATGGCCGACCACGCCGTTGTGAATTCCGAAACGCCCCGAAATCAGCGCGCTGCGTGAGGGCCCGCACGGTGTGTCCGAGGCGTAGACCGAATCGAAGCGCACGCCGTCGCGCGCAATCGCGTCGATGGCCGGGCTCGTGTTGCGACGGTAGCCGTAGCAGCCGAGATGGTCAGCGCGCAGAGTGTCGATATCAACGTAGAGCAGTCGCATCGCACCTTATCCCGCGTGAGGCTCCCATCAAGCGCAGCGGTTTGCAAACGCGAGGTGCGATTCAGGCGATGACTTGCGGCGACTTGATGATGCGCTCGGCAAGCGTTACAAGTCAGCGCGTCTGCAAGTCAGAAGCAAAATCCGGATCGATCGCGTTCGTGATGGAGAGACAACATGGTTTACGAACTGCGCGTGTATCACTGCGTGGCGGGGCGCTTGCCCGCAATCCTTAAAAGGTTCGGCACCGTCACCTGCCGACTGTTCGAGAAGCACGGCATCAAGCAGGTCGGGTTCTGGACTGTGGCGATTGGGGAATCGAGTTCCGACCTGGTCTATATGCTGCAATGGGAGTCGTTGGCCGATCGCGACAAGAAGTTCGGCGCTTTTGCCAGCGATCCGGAATGGATCGAGGCGCGCGCCAGAAGCGAAGC
>JBOHWI010000335.1:0-4836 GCA_050736675.1 Binatus sp. (SeqCode) | reverse complement strand
TCATATCCAGCCGGATCGCGGGATGGTTCGATGCGCCCGGCGGCGAGGAGCCGCGCGACCTCTACCATCGACTGGTGGCGGAAATCGAGCGTCCGCTGGTCGAGCTCGCACTCAAACGCGCGAGCGGCAACCAGGTAAAGGCGGCGCGGATGCTGGGTCTCAATCGCAACACGCTGCGCAAAAAGATCACCGACCACAAGATCGTATTGACCAAATTCCCAGGCGGATGACGCGCCTGCCTTCGCACTTCTACGCGATAGTCGATCCGGCCGGCGGTCATGAGCCGCTGATGCTCGCCGAAACCTTTCTCGACGCCGGCGTGCGAATCATGCAGTTGCGGCTGAAGGACGCGCCCGCGCGCGATTTCCTGGCGGCCGCGCGCGCGATCGCCGAGCTGTGCCGCCAACGCGGCGCGATACTAATTGTCAACGATCGGGTCGACATCGCGCTTCTCGCCAACGCTCATGGAGTGCATCTCGGACAGCAGGACCTCCCGCTCGAAGCAGCGCGGCGAATCGCCGGCCCCGACATGATGATCGGCATCTCGACCAGCAGCGTCGAGCAGGCACGCGCCGCTGAAAATGGCGGCGCTGATTACATCGGATTCGGGCCTATGTATCCCGGTGGACTGAAGAACAACCCCGCCGGGATGGGCCTCGACCATCTCCAGGCGATGCGCGCCGCCGTGAAAATTCCAATCGTCGCGATCGGCGGGATCACCGAAGCCCTGGTGCCGCAAACTCTCGCCGCCGGCGCCGACGCCGCCGCAATCATCACCGACGTCGTCAACGCGCCCGACCTCGCCGCCAAGGTCCGCTCAATCCTCGCGCTCGCACGTAACTGATGTCATACTTTCATACATGAAAAGTATGAAAGCGCGGGTGGCCGAACGCGGTCAGGTCACTATTCCGAAACGGCTCCGGGAAAGGCTGGGAGTTAAGCCCGGTACGGTACTCGAGTTCAGCGAAGAACGCGGCAGGCTGATCGCGGTCAAATCCGGCGCCGTCGATCCGGTCAGCGAGGTGTACGGGTGTCTGGGCAAGCGGCTCAACACTGACGCGGTGATGGCGCAGCTTCGCGGGCGGCAGTGATCACCGCCGTCGACACCAACATCCTGCTCGATGTGTTTGGCGCCGACCCCAAGTTTGCGCGCGCCTCGGGCGAGGCATTGCGGGACTGCTTGAGGCAAGGCGCGCTGGTCGCTTCGGAGGTAGTATGGGCCGAAACGGCGACCGTGTTTGGCGATGCCGCACGTTTTCGGGAAGCAATGAGTAAGCTGCCGGCCGCCTTCTCACCAATGACTGAAGAGGCGGCGAACAAGGCCGCGCAGGCGTGGCGCCGGTACCGGGCCGGCGGCGGCCGGCGCGATCGGATTGCCGCCGATTTTCTAATCGGCGCCCATGCCCTCGTCAGCGCCGACCGTCTCCTCACGCGCGATCGAGGTTTCTACCGCCGATACTTTTCGGGCCTCAGAGTGCTAGATTCTTCGGTCGCACTCTGAGCGCGGTCGAACTAAGCGGTGGCTGGAACCGGCGCGGCGGTTTGGCGCGATTGCTCGGACTCGAAGGAGCGGCACGAATAGGTTACCGCTGCGCCGAGGAGGCACATGACGACGAACGCTTCGAAGGCGGGCGCGTAGCTGCCGCCTAGATCGTAAATCTTGCCCGCGCCGACCGGGCCAACGAACGCGCCGATGGTGTTGAAGATGCCCGCGATTCCGCCGATCGAGCCGAAGCGCTTGAGCCCCAGCGACTCCGCCACCAGCATCGGCACCAGCACCAGCGGCGCGCCGAGCGACAGTCCGAAGATCAGCGCGAACGGAATCAGCACAGCGGTTCGCGCCACGCCGAAGATCAGGACCATCCCGACGCCAGCGGCGAGAAAGTTGACGGTCAGCGCGATTCTCGCGCTCACGCGATCGGCGAACAGACCCATCCCGAGCTTGCCGAAGGCCGCGAACACAAGTACCAGGCTCATCATGCCGGCCGAGAACGACGGCGAGTAGCCGAGTTCGGTGAGATAGGTGATCAGATGCAACCCTGTGCCGGCTGCGATAGCGGCGAAGAAGAACTGCGCCGCCGCGATCATCCAGAATGAGCGGCAGCGGAATGCTTCGCGCAGCTCGAAGCCGGGCAATGCGTCGCTCGCTTGCGCAACGCTGACGCCCTCGGCCTGCGGCGGGCGCGTCCGCACGACGATTATGATCAACGGAACGACGACGACGAACATCGGAATCGCCAGCGCGACGTAACCCGCGCGCCACCCGCCGCGCATGATCGCGAAGTTGCCGACCATCGTCATCGCAGCGCCGCCCAGCGAAGTGCCGGCGAACGCAAGGCCCATCGCAAGCCCGCGCCGCGCACCGAACCAGTTGGCGAGAACGAGCGAGCACGGCAGCAGCGTCGATGCGCCGATGCCGACGCCGAGCAGGACGTAAGCGCCGAACAGCGGGCCAAACGAATCGACCCGGCTGGCGATTAGAAAAGAGACGCCGGTCATGATCGCGCCCGCGACCATCACCACCCGCGCCTCGACGCGATCAAGCAGCCATCCTATGAGCGGTGCGCTAAGCCCTGCGGACAGCGGCAGTGCGGCGCCCTGGAGCGTCGAGAGTTGTGCGCGGGGCCATCCGAAATGTTTCAGCAGATGCGGAAAGAACAGGCCGCCGGTGTTGTAGCCGGAGCCGAACACGAACATCAGCACGACGAATAGGCTCGCGACGATGATCCAACCCTGCCGTTCGCGCTGCGTCATCAATCGCTCCTTCGCAGAGACTTATAGCGACACCACGGCGGATCGTCGAGCGCGACGGAACTCGATGCGGCCTATTCGAGAGCGGTAGTCGGGATGAAACCTTCGAGCCCGCTCTTCATGCGGATGCTCATGTAGTTCAGCGAAAGGCCGACGACGTGAACATTGTGGCCCCGGTGAACTTCGGCCGCCTTCTTGGCCCATCGATTTGGTTTTTCGAGCACACCGGCGTCATGCGTGAGCACGAAGACTTTGTCCACCGGCTTAACCAGTTCGACCGCCGCGGGATCGATATAGCCGGTCTGCCCACTCTTGAGCTTCACCTGCAGATAGTAGTGAGTGGAGCCCGTTACCACTACGAATTTGTCAGGCGTCAGCTGCTCGATATGCTTGCTGCTTTTCGCCGGTGCGGAATACACCGGCGCAGCCTGCAGCACCTTCAACCGCGCATCCGCCGGTTCAATTTCCGGTTCGCGGACGCTGTTTTTGCTCGAAGCATGGTGCACAGCGGGCTTTACTTTAGGCGCGGGCAAAAAGGTCATGCCGGAAGTGTCCGCCGCCGAGGGAGTCTTCGCCGAAGATGGCGAATTGACAGCTGCGGCGCCGCTTGGGCCTTCCGCCGGGACAATCGAGGTCGAGGGAATTTCCTCCTCGCCGAATCCCGCCGCGAGGGCCGGCGCCGACAACATGAACATCGCCGCGCTCGCCAATAGAACCGTTAGCCGCGCCGAACGAAATTCGCGATGATTCATCTTCCTCTCCCTCCACTCCTCGACTTGCATTCTATTCTAGCAAGCTCCGCAAACTGTGCATCGCTCCACGTCGCACGGCGGGCTCTGATGCTCATGATGCGCCTTCTTGCGTTCGGCGAGCAGGAACCATTTGTGAATGTGATGATCGATAAAGTCCCACGGCAGCAGCTCGTCGTGGGCGTAATGTCGCGTGACGAAGAAATCCGGATCGGGCAGCGACGAAGTTTTGCCCGCCTCAACTTCGCGATGAATCTTAACCAGCTCATGCCAGATATCGCCGGCGCTTTCGCAGCCCGCGGCTTCGAGGCGTTCGAGGATACCGCCGACGCGACGATCGCCGCGCGAAACCATCGTCTGGAAATACGCCTCGCGCGGCGACTCCGCGTCGAGCTCGACCTGACCCAGACGCGTGAGGCGTTGGCGCAACAGCGCGACTTTGCGCTTGAGCGATCGCGCGTCATCCATCGGATCCCACTGAAATGGCGTCCACGGCTTGGGCACGAACGGGTTGAGCGACACGGTCACCGAGCCGATGCGCGTGCGTCGCGCGCGCGCACGCTCCAGTACCTTGGCGACCAGGTCGACAATCGCGAGCACGTCCTCGTCGCGCTCCTCGGGCAGGCCGATCATGAAATAGAATTTCAAATTGCCGACGCCCTCGCCCAGCATCATCTCGGCCGCGCCGAGAATCTCCGCTTCGGTCAGATTCTTGTTAATGACCTTGCGCATCCGCTCGCTGCCCGCCTCGGGCGCGACGGTCACGCTCTGATTCCCACCGCGCGCCAAGGCGGACGCGAGCGCGGGCGAAATGCAATCGGCCTTGAGCGACGACGGCGACAGCCGCCCGCCGCGATCGACGACCGCCGACGCGATATCGGCAACGCCGGGCACGCTCGCCATCTCGGCGCCGACCAGGCCGATCACTTTGCGCTCGCCTAGGCCGCGCTCGGCCTCGGCGATCAAAGTTTCAGGCGCGCGGTAACGAATCGGGCGATACATGAAACCAGCCGCGCAGAAGCGGCATCCCCACTGGCATCCACGGCTCGCCTCGACCAGGAACATGTCGCCGAAGACACTTTCCTCGGTGAGAATCAGCGACGACGTGGTGAAGCGGTTGAGGTCCCGAATCAGACGGCGATTCACCTGCGCCGTGCCGGGCCCCGCGTATTTCACTTCGGCGAGGCGGCCGGCATCGTCGTAAACGGGCGTGTAGAAGTCGGGCAGACAGGCGCCCGCGACGGATGCGAGGTCGCGCAGTTGGTTCGGCGAGCCGCGCGTCGCGTCCCAGCGCGCGATGAACTCCGGGACCATCTCTTCGCCCTCGCCGATCAGA
>JBOHWI010000334.1:0-5276 GCA_050736675.1 Binatus sp. (SeqCode) | reverse complement strand
GCAAGCTGCAACTCCCACCGCCAACCTGGTAAATTCCCCACCCGCAACCCCAATACTCACTTCATCACCTCATCAGACTAAGCCAAGCTTGTGATTCGACCCTTTCGTCAACACCCTGCTAGCGAGGCGTATTGCAAATGTGAAGTGCAGTTTTAGTCGGGCGTTCTGCTCAACGACGTGATATACCTCTCCGGCGGTGAGGTCCCGATCTTTTGCCGCATCTCTGGAGACCCATAAATGGATGTCCCGCCGAACGGATTCAAGCGCGCGATCAAGGAGGGCAAGCGCCAGATAGGTCTATGGGTCGCTTTGGGAGATGCGACCTGCGCTGAGTTGTGTGCAGCCGCCGGATTCGACTGGTTATTGCTGGACGCGGAGCATGGCCCTAACGATCTTCGCAGCCTGCTTGCGCAGCTTCAGGCGGTAGCTCCCTATGAGACTCATCCTATAGTGCGACCGCGGGTGGGAGATGCCAATCTCATAAAGCAGATACTCGAAATCGGCGCTCAGACTCTTCTCATTCCTATGGTCGAGACATCCGAGCAGGCCGCGAGCCTGGTCGCCGCGATGCAATATCCACCGCACGGGGTGCGCGGCGTCGGCGCGGTGCTGGGTCGCTCTTCGCGCTGGAACAGAATGCCGAATTACCTGAAGCAGGCAGGCAACGAGATGTGCCTGCTCGTGCAGATCGAGACTCGGCGCGGACTCGATAACCTTAAAGCTATCGCGGGAGTTCCCGGCGTTGACGGCATCTTTATCGGGCCGGCCGACCTCTCAGCCTCGATGGGGCATCTGGGAGACATGACTCATCCCGAGGTGCTGGCCGCGATCGAGCGTTGCATCGTGGATATCCGCTCGGCCCACAAGGCCGCGGGCATCCTGACGGGCGATGAAAAGCTGGTCAAGCGATACCTCGAGCTGGGATGTACGTTCATCGCCGTCGGCGCCGACGACATTCTTCTCTCCGAGGCGGCGGATCGGCTCGCCGCCAGGTTCAAGACGACTCAGGGGTGATCGCTTCGAAGATTGGTCTTTGGATGACAGATCGCCATAATTCAGCAACACGTTGCCTCCAGTTAACCGCGTGGTGTAAAAGTTCCGTTGGGGAATGAGAGGAGTACAAATATGAGTGATTGGAAAAAGCCGGAGTTCGTCGAGATCCGGATGGACGCGGAGATTAACTGCTACAGTTCCACCCTCGCCGACGATCCCAGGGTGTGGGTGCTCAAGCAGCCGGTGTCTCGCGACAACCCTGAAACCAATCAGGAATCCTAAGACCGGCGGCGGTCAGTGCGGATCCATATTCTTGGTTCCGCTGCCGGCGGCGGTTTCCCGCAGTGGAACTGCAATTGCGACAACTGTCGCGGCCTGAAGAGCGGGTCGCTTCGCGCGAAGGCACGGACGCAATGTTCGGTGGCGGTCAGCGCGGACGGTTCGCGATGGGCGTTGCTCAACGCAAGTCCCGATCTTCGAACGCAAGTTTCTTCGCTCCCCCATCTGCAGCCAAAGAGCGGTGTGCGAGAATCGCCAATCGATGCGGTTATGCTCTCCGACGCGGAGCTCGACCACGTCGCCGGTCTGCTTTCGATGCGGGAGACGCAGCCGATTCGGCTCTACTGCACGGCGCGGGTTTTCGATTGGGTATTCGCGTCGAACCCGATTTTTGGCGCGTCGAGTCAGCCGGAGAGATTTCGGGTAATTCGAGTGGAAGATCGCAAAGCCGAGACTATCGGTTGCGGTCTCGGCTTCGAGGCTATTTTCGTCGGCCGCAAAGTTCCGACCTATGTAAAAATGCCGCCGGAAAACCGCGATGGGGCCGTCGTCGCATACAAAGTTCTCGACCTCAACACCGGTTCATCGATCCTTCATGCTCCGGCGATCAAACAAATCGATGACCGGTTAGTCGCCGCGGCAGCCGCGTGCGACTGTCTTCTGTTCGACGGCAGCTTCTGGTCGGAAAATGAAATGGAGCGCCGCGGAGCGGGAACGCGGACCGCGTCCTCGATGGGTCATGCGCCTATCTCCGGGCCTGCGGGCAGCCTGGCGCGGCTGAGCGATCTGTCGATCAGAAAAATCTATACTCACATCAACAACACCAATCCCATTCTTGACGAAACTTCGGCCGAACGTCGCGCCGTCGAAAAAGCGGGATGGAAAGTCGCCGAAGACGGCATGGATTTTACGGTGTGACTTCTGGCGTGAACGATATGGCAGAGAGCAAACCAGACTCGCCTGAAAAATTCGTCGCGCGCCTGCGTGCGATTGGCGCGGCGGCCTATCACGACCAGCATCCGTTTCACGTGCTGATGCATCAGGGAAAGCTGACGAGGTGGCAACTGCGGGCGTGGATAGAAAATCGCTTCTACTATCAGTGGACGATTCCCAAAAAGGATGCGCTGATCCTGGCCAAGGCTGACGACCCGGAATTTCGCCGCGCGTGGATCAGGCGAATCACCGACCACGACGGAACGGGCGACAGCGAGGGCGGCATCGGCAAGTGGTACAAGCTGTCGGAGGCCGCGGGTCTCGATGTCGCCGACGTCGCGAGCCTGCGCTACGTCCTGCCGAGCGTGCGGTTCGCGGTGGACGCCTACCTGCATCTGTGCGCGTCGCGTCCGCTGACCGAGGCCGTTGCGTCGTCGCTGACAGAATTGTTCGCGCCTACGCTGATGGCGGATCGTATCGCCGTGCTCGAGAAGCTCTACCCGTGGCTCGACAGCCGCGGTCTGGAATATTTTCGCGGGCGGCTGGTGCAGGCGCCGCGCGACTCGCAGTTCGGACTGGATTACGTAGTTGCGCATTGTACGACGCGCGAGTCGCAGGATCGCGCGGCCGACGCGCTCACGCTCAAGTGTCACATACTGTGGAGCCTGCTCGACGCGATTCACTACGCGTACGTTTCACCGGGATATCTGCCGCCGCTATGGCACGATTCGCGAAATCTCTGATGAGTACCGATGACGCATGGCGGCCGCGGCTGGCTGCGCGTGCGCGGCTCAAGTTCGACCCTATCGCGAACCAGGAGATGCTCCTGTTCCCGGAAGCCGCGTTGGCTCTGAATGAAACCGGCGCCGCGATCGTGCGGCTATGCGACGGCGCGTGTTCGATAGACGAAATCGTCGAACAGTTGTCGCAAAAATATGGTGACGCCGACCGCGACGAACTGATGCGCGAGGTGGTGGATTTCCTTGCCGCGATTCGCGCGCGCGGGTTGCTCCAATGACCGCCGCGCCGCGCCCGTACACGCTCGTTGCGGAGCTCACCTATCGATGCCCGCTGCGATGCCTGTACTGTTACAATCCCGTCGATTTCCATCGAGCGCGCGGCGAGCTCTCGACCGATGAATGGCGCCGGGTTTTTTCCGAGGCGGCGAAGCTCGGCGTCATGCAGTTGCATCTCTCCGGCGGCGAACCCGTCCTTCGCGGCGATCTCGTCACACTGATTGAGCATGCGCGCGCGAACGATCTCTACACCAACCTCATATCGGGCGGCACTCTTCTCGACGAGGATAATCTGCGGCGGTTTCGCGAGGCGGGCCTCGACCATATTCAACTGAGCGTCCAGGGCGCTGCGCGCGAAAGCGCCGAGACGATCGCCGGCGTGCGCTCGCACGAAAAGAAGCTCGAGGTCGCCCGGCTCATCCGCAAGATCGGCTTTCCGCTAACGCTCAACGTGGTGATCCATCGGCTGAACATTGCCCAGGTGCCCGAGCTCATCAGCCTCGCATTGGAGCTCGGCGCGGATCGCCTCGAGCTGGCGAATACCCAGTTCTATGCGTGGGCGGCCGAGAATCGCCGCGCGTTGATGCCGACGCGGGAGCAGTACGATCGCGCCGAGGCAATCGCGCGCGCGGCAATCGCGAAATATCGCGGCAAGCTCGAAATTGCGTTCGTCCAAAACGACTATCTCTCGGGCGAGCCCAAGCCATGCATGGGCGGATGGGGTCGCAGCTACATGTGCATCAACCCGCTCGGCGAGGTGATGCCGTGCCATGCCGCTTCGGTGATTCCCGGCAGGCGCTTCGAATCCGTGCGCGATGGCGCGCTCGGAAAAATCTGGCGCGACTCGCCCGCAATGAATGCGTTTCGCGGCGACGAATGGATGATGGAGCCGTGCCGGAGTTGCGCGAGGAAGGAGATCGATTTCGGCGGATGCCGATGCCAGGCCTTCATGCTGGCGGGAAATGCCGCCGAGGCCGATCCGATCTGTCGCCTGTCACCGCATCACGAGGTCGTCGAGTCGATGCGAAATGACTCTGGCGCCCTCGGCTCACTGATATATCGAGACGCTAAGACCAGCCGCGAATTCGATAGAGCGAACCGTTCACGCTAGAGGACGCCCGATTTGCCCATCTCGGGCCGATCGCGCGATCACGGCCGGATCGGGCTGACCTCGTCGATGAAAACGATGGCGTCGGCCTGCCGACCTATCGCGGTGCGGACTCCCGTATTGCCGTCCATCTGGATTTGCATCTCTAGCTCATTCAAGCCGGCGCTCATGAGCGAATCCAACGGCAGCACCAGCGCAGGTGCAATCGACGCGAGAATCGAGTTCATCGAACCGGCCACCGGCTTGATCTCCCGCGTGCAAAACGAGAACGGCTGACAGTCGCGGCCGCGATTGCACAGCATCCAGATCGATAACACTTCGCCCGGCATCAGCTTGCTGATATGCGTACCGACTGCGTCCACCTTTCCGCCGCCCGGTCCTGCGCCGAAATTTCCCTTGACCCGTCCGAAATCCTTCGCGAGATGCAGGTTGTGGCTCATCATCGCGATCTTGCCGCGAGGTCCCGCCTGCGTGAGCGTCTCCGCGACGTTTCGATGCATCACCGTCTCGCGATACGCCATCGCATCGTTCAACGCTGGCCAGGTCGCCGCCGGGAAGGCCATCTGTATATACCGGAAGCTGTCGCGCAGCGCGCGAGCATTGTGACAAATATTCGATGTGTTCGCGGCGCCCATCAAATCTGACAACCGTTGCCGCTCGACTTCGATCAGTTCGAGCGCGGCGTCCAACCGCGCAATTTCGGCGTCGATCGACTCGCCTTCGACGCGGTTCAGCCGCGCGACGATCCTGGCGACGGACTCGTCGTCTGCGAACGGCGCCAGCATCTCCGAGACGTCCGCGTAGCCACCTCCCGGCTGCCCGTCGATATCGAAACCGAAAAAATGGACCGGGTCGGTTGCAAGCGCGCGCAAGCGTTTCGCAAACGCTTTCTGCTCGGCAGCCAGTTCCTTCGCCGGGTAGTCCTTTGAATATGAATCGCTCAGAAT
>JBOHWI010000333.1:0-2442 GCA_050736675.1 Binatus sp. (SeqCode) | reverse complement strand
CGGAAGTCGTGGGTTCAAATCCCATCGGCCCCGCCAAAATTGACTATTTTGAGGCATCAACTTTGAAGCTGACTGAACAGACACGCAGCATTTCGCGCGAGAGTGGGCTGCGCGACCGGCAATGGGTGGTGATCGATGCGAGCGAGCGCGCGCTGGGACGGGTGGCGTCGCGCGCGGCGAGCCTGCTGACCGGCAAGACGCGGCCCGATTACACTCCCAACCAGGATACCGGCGACTTCGTCGTGATTATCAACGCCGCCAAGGTCCGCCTGACGGGATCGAAGTTGCAGGGCAAGCTGTACCATCGCCATACCGGATGGCCCGGCGGAATCCGCACGACGGCCGCCGGCAAGATGCTCGAGGCCAAGCCTGAGCGGCTGCTCGAGATCGCGGTGAAGGGGATGCTGCCGAAGAATCGGCTCGGCCATCAGATTTTCAACAAGCTCAAGGTCTATCGCGGGTCTGAGCATCCGCATCAGGCGCAGAAACCGCGCGCCGTCAGCGTTTAACCAAGGCACAATCGACACATGGCAGAAAAGAAAAATATCATCTGGACGACAGGACGGCGCAAGACCGCGGTCGCACGCGTCAGGATGCTGCTCGGCAGCGGCACGATCACGATCAACGAGCGCACGCTCGAGGATTACTTTCCGCGGCCGACGTCGCGGATGCGGATACTGGAGCCGTTCGAGGCGACGGAGACAGTGGGTCAGTACGATGTGCTGGTGAGCGTCGAGGGCGGTGGAATCGCGGCGCAGGCCGACGCCGTGCGTCACGGGATTTCGCGCGCGCTGATCAGCGCGACGGAGACGCTGCGCCCGACGCTGCGCAAGGGCGGGATGTTGACGCGCGATCCGCGCGAGGTCGAGCGCAAGAAATATGGCCGTCACAAGGCGCGCAAGCGGCCGCAATACTCCAAGCGGTAGCGGCCAGACGAATCTGCGCAGCCGGAGCGCGGGGATTTTGATTTTGAAACGAGAGGGGCGTGAGCGAGGCTCGCGCCCTTTTCATTTATGCCGTAATTACAGGTGCTTAGCGGAGGGTTTGACAAGTCCCAACGCGGACAAATACAAGGTAGTCGCCAGCTTGGAGGAGCGCGATCAGATGCTGCGAGACCGAATACATTATAGCGCCGGGGTTGCCGCGGAGTTGTTGTTCATCAGCGCGCTGATGCTTTTGGTGTCCGGGCCGGCGCTGGCGCAGACGGCGGCAGGCTCATTCCAATCAGTAAACGGTCAGGTGCAGATTCAGCGCGTCGGCGGCGGGACTATCGGAGCGGCGGCCGGCGTGGGCGTAAACGTCGGCGATCGAATCGTCACCGGCGTCAACGGTCACGCCGTCATCGTGCTCAACGATCAGAGCCGACTCGAGCTCGGCCCGGGCAGCAGTATCACGCTCGACGAGTTCACTGTTACCGGCGGGGCCAGCGCGACACGCGTCAGCTTGTTCTCCGGGGTGTTGCGGTCGCTGGTGAACGTCGCATCGGGCGGCGCGCCGGCGAACTACCAGGTGCATACACCGAATGCGGTCGCAGCAGTGCGCGGCACCAAGTTCGATACAGCATACAGCGAGAACGTAATCAGGCCCGGCTACCAGGGATGCGACAAATACACTGACGTCTCAGTCTACAAAGGGATCGTCAACCTCGCGCCAAATGCGACTCCCAACGCGGGTGAGGATGTCGGCGCGGGTTACGAGGCGACGCTGCCATGCGACAAGCCGCCGACGGCGGCGGGACCGTTGTCGATGACCGGCGCGGTGTCGCTGGAGAGCGCGAACGCGGGCGGCGCCAGTTTCGCGGGAGCGGCGCCGGGATCGAGCGCCGCACCGGTGCCGGCGTGTCCGGTATGCGTGGACGTGACGACAGGGACGTTCACAAATCCGGGGCGGTAGAGGAGGAGGTGAGTCGTGGCGAAGAATCGAATATCCCGGCTTAGCACGACGGTCGCCCTCGCAGCGGCGTTGGTCGCGCTCGCGGTCGTGCCACCGGCGCATGCGCAATGGTTCGAAGACACGTATCCCGGTTTCTTCTCGCTGCAAACGCCCGGACTGTTGCAGGCGACGATGTTCGGCGGCGGCTTCGTTAGCGACAAGTACGGCGTCCTGCAGGAGGGCGTGCAGGTCGAACAAAGCATAACGCCGTACATCGGCGCGTTCGGCCGCGCGACCGGATACCAACTGTGGATCGGCAACGGCTTCGAGAGTCCGCTGGCGCCGGGCAGCGGCAGTTTCCCGCGGCTGAACTTCGGGAGATTCCAGGGCGGCGCCGATTTCACGCTGTTCCCGGGGACGCATCTGTACGTCTCGGGCGGGCACGACGTGGCGGACAGCGACGCCAGCATAATCGAGGGCGATTTCTCGAGTTGGCTCTGGCTGCACAGTCAGCATCCGATCAACGGATCATTCAGCACGATCTACGACTACCAGAACGGGGTGGAGAGC
>JBOHWI010000332.1:0-10654 GCA_050736675.1 Binatus sp. (SeqCode) | reverse complement strand
ATCAACTACACGTTCCGCGCGATGCCGAAGTCTTCAATGCTGGAAGGTTGGGCAGCGCGCACGCCCGCGACCTTCCGCTTCGCGCTCAAAGCTCCCCAGCGCATCACGCACTTCGCCAAACTCCGCGACGTCAAGGAGACCACCGACACGTTCATCGAGCGCGCGTCGGTGATGGGCGAGCGCCTCGCGCCCGCACTGTTCCAGCTTCCGCCCGACCTGAAGATCGATCTGCCGCTGCTGCAGGACTTCCTCGCGATCATCAAAGGGAAGATTCGCGCGGCATTCGAATTCAGAAACAAAAGCTGGTTCGACAAATCCGTCATGACCGCGCTGGCCGACAACGGCGCCGCGCTGTGCATCGCGGAAACCGAAAAACTAGCCTCGCCGCTCGAACGAACCGCACCCTACGTCTACGTCCGCCTGCGCAAAGAAGCTTACGACGACGCCGGCCTCGACCAATGGGTGAATAATCTCGATCGCCTGACCTCGGGTGGCGCCGAAGAAATCTTCGTATATTTCAAACACGAAACTTCAGCTCCCGACCTCGCATCGCGCCTGCGCGCGAAGCTCGAACGCTGAGAAGCTGGTCGGCCATCGCGCGGAACTGCGAATCCTTCTTCTGGCGCATAATCTCTGCCGCAGTGACGCCGTCTTTGTTCTTGATATCGCCGCGCGCGCCATGCCGGAGCAACATCGCGAAGTGTTTCTTGTCGCTCGCCTTTTTCAACATGTAGTGGAGCGCCGTCATACCCTTGGAGTCCTGGTAGTTTACGTCGGCGCCGAGTTCCAGCAGCTCTTCGGCGGCTTTGAAGTGGCTCCATTTGATTGCGCCCAGAAACGGCGACTCGTCGACGGACGGGTCGTTGACGTTTGCCGCGTGACGAACCAGCAGCCTGATGGCCTCGATGTTTTCGACGAACGCGGCGGCCCAAAGGCAGTAGTTCGAGTTTGACCCGCGCTTGAGGAGATACTGAGCCAGCGTCAGGTTCTCTCCGCGGGCGATCGCAAACCAGAGCGGCGTCGCCTTCCAATCCCCCTCGGTGAAGGCCTCCTGATTGATATCGAGCCCGCGTCGAAGGAGAAGCTCTGCGGTCTTCACGCTGTCTTCGGCCTTCAGCTTTGCGCGCTTCGGATTCACTCCGCAGCAGAGGTGAAGCCAATTTCGTCCTCGCTGATCGCGCACCGATAGCAGCTCCGGTCTCTCCGCCAACGCAGCGTCGACTTCCTTCCATCGAAACTGCTTAACCAGTTCGCTCAGCTTCGTCTTTGAAATCATGCCAGCAAACCCTTGCCCGGCACGTGATTCACCTCGAGCCGGATCCCGTCCGGATCCTCGAACAGCACCGAATAATATCCCGGCGCCCACGGTCCGTCCTCCGGTGGATGCACGATCTTCGCGCCAATCGTTTTGATGAATGCGTAGATCTCATCGACGTCGCCGCGCTCGCGTGCGCGCAGGCACACGTGATGCAGCCCAACCCGCCGCTGCTCGAATTTCCCCGCGCGATACGTCTCGTCTCCCCGCATGACTCCCACCGCAGTCCTCCCGCCCACGCAGTACAGCATCTCCTCACTGCGCATCACCGGCTTGAGTCCGAGGTACACCAGCAGTTTTTCATAGAACGGAAGGCACGCCTCGAAATTACTGACCGTGAGCATCACATGCGAGACGCCGTTAATTTCCATTTCACGTCTCCACTTCCGTTAGATGGTCTTCAGCCATTCGTGATCCGGATGCGTTCTTTCGATCGCGTCGCGGAGCCATCGGCGCGCGTCCGCGCTCAGCGCCGGCAGGGCGATGTCGAAATCGACTCGATCGCGCAGTTCGAGATGCTTCGCTTTGAACAACAGCACAATTTCCGGCGCGAGATACGGCAATCCCCACAGCGGATGAAATCCCATCCGCGCGATCGGCATCCGAACTTCAGGATTGCGGCGAAAGATCCACTCTCCCTCACTCGACTCCGCCAGCATCACCTGGAACGCCGGCTCTGACTCATCGCGCCGATATGCGTTGATCTGATGCACCGGCAGTTCGAGCCGTTCGCCGGGCGGCCATTCGACGATCGTCCCGCTATTCGGCGGCATCCCGCCGGGATGCGGAATAATCTTTTTCAACGTAAAACCTCGCAGAGCTTTGTGCAGCATCAGGTGATCGCGCCGCATCACGAGCACGTCGATGTCGTGATGCACACGCGTCACGCGCCCGAGATGCAGATCGATCGCCCATCCGCCGGCGACGAAGAACGGCGCGCGCAGCCGCCCGAGCGTTGCCGCAACCTCAAGTAACGCTTTAAGGTCTGGTTGTGCCGTGTTCGCAGTCCTTTCTCCTGAACTAACGACGTTTCACGTGAAACATTTTCCCGGGAAAGTCGTTTATTGGCTTGGATGATCTGCCATCGGCGCGATGTTTCACGTGAAACATTGCGCGCTCAACGCGCGTGGATCATCCGCGACGGCTTGGGCTGTTCGTGACCGAGAATCGGATGCGGCCGGTACGGCTTCTCGAGCGCGGCGACTTCCTCCGCGGTCAGCTTCACGTCCACCGCCGCGATCGCCTCCTTGAGATGCGCGAGCTTGGTCGCGCCTACTATCGGCGCGGTCACTCCCGGCGCCTGCAGAATCCACGCGCACGCGATTTGCGACGGTGTGACGCTGCGCTCTTGGGCAATCTGCTCGACGACGCCCAGCACCTCGAAGTCGTACTCGCGGAAGTACATGTTCTTGGCGAAGTCGTCGGTCTTGGCGCGGGCGGTCGGACCGCTGCCGGCTTTGTCGCGATTGCCAGCCAGGAATCCGCGCGCGAGCGGACTCCACGGAATCAGGCCGACGCCGTTGTCTATGCACAGCGGATTCATCTCGCGCTCTTCTTCGCGATAAACGAGGTTGTAATGGTTCTGCATCGAGACGAACCGATGCCATCCGTTTTCTTTCTGAAGAGCGAGCGCCTTGGCGAATTGCCACGCCGCCATCGAGCTGGCGCCGAGGTAGCGCACCTTGCCCGCGCGCACGAGAGAATCAAGCGCCTCGAGCGTCTCCTCGAGCGGGGTCGAGTAGTCGAAGCGATGGATTTGATAGAGGTCGATGAAATCCATCTTGAGCCGGCGCAGGGACGCGTCGCAGGCCTCGAGAATATTTTTGCGGCTGAGGCCGGCGCGATTGAGTCCCGACGCCATCGGCCCGTGGACCTTGGTCGCGACTACTATCTCTTCGCGCCTGGCCATCTCGCCGAGCCATCGCCCTGTGACCTCCTCGCTCGCGCCGACCGAATAGACGTTGGCCGTGTCATAGAAGTTGATTCCCGACTCTACCGCGGCGGCGAAATGTTCGCGCGCCTCGTCCATCGTCAGCACCCAGTCGCGCCATTTCTTGTCGCCGTAGCTCATGCATCCGAGGCAGATGCGCGAGACGGTGATTCCGGTTTTGCCTAATTTTGAGTACTGCATGGCCGCTCCGAATTTTGTCTTCGAGTTGTAATGTTCGTAGCGCCAAATTCCGGCGCTGGCGCGCGCGTGTCAAGGGGAAGCAATGTCGATCTCGTTAAGTTCCGAACGACTAGAACACAGCGGATGGAATTCCAGCGGGTTCCGCGAGGAGTAAAGCGAATGAAATTTTTATGCCTGGTTTATTTCGAGCAGGAGGCGTTGACTTCGCTGTCGCCGGACGAGAAGGGACGATTGGACCGTGACTCGCTGGCCTATGACAAAGAGCTGGAGCGGCGCGGTCGGTACATCGTTGCCAACGCGCTCCAGCCGGTCCGCACCGCCCGTACCGTTCGAGTTCGTGGTGGGAAAGCATCGGCGACCGACGGCCCGTTCGCGGAAACCAAAGAGCTCTTGGGTGGCTTCATCCTGATAGATGCGGCGAATATGGACGAGGCGGTCGATATCGCGGCAGGGATTCCTCTGGCCAAACTTGGCAGCATCGAGGTCCGGCCGATCATGGAAATCGGCGGGAGCTGAATCAAAGGTATTGGACCGCTTCCGGCTGCGCGCGAGAATGACGAAAATCGATGGGACGAGTTAACGGAGTCAAAATGGCCCACCACCGGTCCTTGCCGGCTGCTATTTCAATGATTGCGCGGGCATATTAGGATGCAGTAAATCGCCGCTGGCCGATTGGTCAGGCGGGGATTCATCGCGACCGAAGACTAGCGAATTGAGCGAAGGGCGGCGCAGGCGGCGTCGAAGAAAACTATGCGGGTCCTATTCGTACATCCGAGTCCGCTTATGTACAGCGAGATTTATTTGCGGCTCGAACCGCTCGGGATGGAGCGGGTGGCGGCGGCGACGCGCGCGGCCGGCCACGACGTGAGAATTATCGATCTGCAGATTTTCAAGCATCGCGATCTGTTTGCCGAGCTCGAGAGCTTCCGGCCGCAAGCGGTCGGCTTCTCGCTCAATTATCTCGCCAACGTGCCCGAGGTGATCGATCTCGCCAAGGACGTGAAGCGCCTGATGAAGGGCTGCTTCGTCTTCACCGGCGGGCACAGCGGCTCGTTCGTGGCCGACGAAATCTTGGAGCATGCTGACGGCGCGGTCGACGCGGTAATCCGCGGCGAGGGCGAGACGGCGACGCCGATGCTGCTCGACTCGATCGGCACCGGCTCGATTGGCAAAGTTCCCGGCGTGCTGACGACGCAAGGATCGGGGCCGACGCCGGTGATGCTCGACGACCTCGATCAGTTTTTTCCAGCGCGCGATCTCGGACGCCGGCGCAACAAATATTTTATCGGCGTGCTCGATCCGTGCGCGTCGATCGAGTTCACGCGCGGATGCCCGTGGGATTGCTCGTTCTGCAGCGCGTGGACCTTTTACGGCCGCAGCTACCGCAAATCGACGCCGGAAGCGGCGGCCGAGGACATGCTGTCGATCAAAGAGCCCAACGTCTTCATCGTCGACGACGTCGCGTTCATTCATCCCGAGCACGGGTTTGCGATCGGCCACGAAATCGAAAAGCGCAAGATCAAAAAGCAATACTACCTCGAGACGCGTGCCGACGTGCTGTGCCGCAATCCGGAAGTGTTCCGCTACTGGCGCAAGCTGGGCATGGAGTACATGTTCCTCGGGCTCGAGGCGATCGACGAAGAGGGCCTGAAGCTGCATCGCAAGCGCTCGTCGATGGGCGTCAACTTCAAGGCGCTCGAAGTGGCGCGCGAGATCGGCCTGACGGTCGCGATCAACCTGATCGCGGATCCGTCGTGGGATGAGAAGCGCTTCGAGGTGATTCGCGAGTGGGCGATCAGCATCCCGGAGATCGTGCATCTGACGGTGGCGACGCCGTATCCCGGCACGGAGCTGTGGTTCACGGAATCGCGCAAGCTGACGACGCTCGACTACCGGCTGTACGACATCCAGCACGCGGTGCTGCCGACCAAGCTGCCGTTGCTGCAGTTCTACCAGCAACTGGTGAAGACGCAGGACGTGCTCAATCGCAAGCATCTTGGGTTCGCGGCGCTGAAGTCGGTCGCGTCGATCGCCGGCAAGCTCGCGCTCAAGGGGCAGACCAACTTCATCAAGATGCTGTGGAAGTTCAACAGCGTGTACAACCCGGACCGGCAGTTCGCCGAGCATTCGCGCGAAGTGAAGTACGCGATGCGCCCGCCGTCGATGCATACCGACGGCCGCCCGTCGAACGACAAGCTGTACATCCACATGCCGAAGCCGGCGCGTCCGGCGGCGCCGACGCCCGCCGCAGGGGGCGGTCGGTGAGCTGGCAGACAGCTAATGCTACAGTCGAAGACCGCTATGAAGTTGAGGGTGGAGTTCGATCGAGAAACAGACGGTCGCTGGATCGCCGAAGTTGCCCAATTGCCCGGTGTGCTCGCATACGGCGAGACACGCGCCGAGGCTCTTGCGGCTGTCGAGGCGGTGGCGCTGCGCGTTATCGCCGATCAGATCGAGAACGGTGAGCTTGAACCCGTACCGTCGAGTTTGATGTTCGAAGCGGCGTGAGTGACTGGCCCTCGGCCAAGGCTCGACGAGTACTTGCGGCCTTGCTCCGGACGGGCTGGAGCATCAAGCGCACCCGCGGCTCCCACAGAGTCTTGCAGCGTCCTGGATTTCCCGACCTCGTCTTCCCGTTTCACGACGGCGACGAAATCTCTTCTTGATTGGGATTGTGAACGGCGGCGGCTTACACTTGCGACGTGCTGACGGAGATTGCCCGCGATATCTGGATTGCCGACGGACCGTGCGTGTCGTTTTTCGGTTTTCCTTATCCGACCCGAATGAAGGTAGTACGACTCTCCGACGGGAGCCTGTGGGTCTGGTCGCCGATACATCTTACCGAGCAACTCAGCGCCGAGCTGAAACTGTATGGACCGGTGCGTCATCTGGTGTCGCCCAACAAGATCCACCATCTCTTTCTGGGCGAGTGGGTGCAGGCGTGGCCGGACGCTCGGCTCTACGCTTCGCCCGGCCTCGCACGGCGCCGGCGCGATTTGTCGTTCGACGCGGAATTGGGGGACGCGCCCGATCCGGCCTGGTCCGCCGACATCGACCAGGCGATTGTGCACGGCAGCTTCTTCATGGACGAGGTGGTGTTTTTCCATCGCGGGTCGCGCACCGCGATCGTGACGGATCTCGTCCAGCGATTCGATCCTGCAACTTTGCCAGGATGGCGTCGCACGGTGATGACGCTGGATGGGATGGTCGGAGCCAACGGCAGCACGCCGCGTGAGTGGCGCTTGTCGTTCTGGAACCGCGCGGCCGCCCGCAGAGCCAAGCGCAAGATTCTCGACTGGAATCCGGAGCGCGTCATCATCGCGCACGGCGAGTGGATACGTGAGAACGGACGCGACGTGCTGGAGCGAGCGCTGGCGTGGATGGGTTGAATAAGTCGCCGCGCCGCGTCCGGGCGCGCATAATCGGTGGCGATGCTATGGCTGGTGCTGGCCGATACGGTCGCGATCGTGCACGCCGCCTACGTGGCGTTCGTCGTGATCGGTTTCGCGGCGATCGTTGCGGGCGCAATTGCCGGTGCGCGATGGGCGCGGAGTTTCACGCTGCGCGCTGCCCATCTCGCCGCAATCCTGCTGGTGTGCGTCGAGATGACGATCGGCGCCGTCTGCCCGTTCACCACACTCGAAAACTCGCTGCGTCTTCGTGCGGGCGAGGCGTCCTACCCCGGGGACTTCATCGGCTATTGGATCGACCGGCTGATTTTCTATAACGAACCACAGTGGGTGTTCGGCTTGCTCTACTTCGGCTTCGCGGCTGTGGTAGCGCTTTCGTGGTGGCGATGGCCGCCGCGATGGCCTCGCCCCTGAGAGCGAAACATCCCCAGCATTTCGCGATTACCCTACTCTTAACACTGGGTGCAGGGGTCACCCCTGCCCAAGGAAGCGTGAAACCCACGGTGGGTTTCACATACAATTCAGTTCCTCAGGCCGCGATCTTCTCGCGGGCGTTGCGCAGCGCGTTGAAAACGACCGGCGGGACGCGGAGGCGATCGTCGGCGTCATAGATTGCGCGCACTTCGGCGAATTTGTCATCGCCCGCCAGCGTCAGTGCCGCGGTCTTGTCGAGCAGCGCTCTTTTCTCGTCAGTGAGCGCCTCGTCGTTCATATCCATCAGGCCCCAGACGTCCCACGGCAGCATCTCCATGCGATTGAGCGAGGCGAGATCGCGCAGCACGTTGCCGGCGATGAACCACAAGCCGCTCTCGTGGATATGCGTGAGACCGAAGAGGGCGGGGTCGGCGCCGCCGGAGCGGCACATCTGCCACGCGTCGCCGGCGATGATGAAGCGGTCGCGCGGGACGTCGAGCGGGTTGAAATTGATATTGAGGGCTTTGCGTTGAATCGGGTCGAGTTGCGCGTCCACCAGAATCCAGCGCGACTCGGCGGCGTTCCAATATTCGCAGACCCAATGGTCTTCGAATTTGCCCGGCGTGAAGTAGGCGCCGAAGCCGCATCGCGGGCGCGCCGGAATTCCCTGATAGCGGAGGATGGAGGCGAGCATCAGCGAGAAGTGGCGGCAGACGCTGGGCAGGCGGCGGCCGGCCTCGCGCGCGGTCGTGAGCGGGCGCGGGTCGAGCTGATGAATGCGCGTCAGCATTTGCGCGACGGGGCGGAGGTGGCCGTCGTCGCGCTGCGCTTCGGTTAGCGTAATGCCGTACAGCCAGGGCGCGATGTCGCGATGAATGAGCACGCCTTGAACGACTGCGCAGAGCGATGCGAGGTTGCGGGGCAGCTCGCGGAATTCGGCGGAGTGCGCTCCCAGAGCGGTCATGGCGCCGTCCTTGCGGTAGTAGTCTTGTGGGGTTTCCATCGGCTCGGCTCCTTACGCGATCGCCTCGCAGACCGAAGCGAGATAGCGCGCGAGATTTCCGAGCGACCGCTCCCAATCGGGGCGGCAATTCGAATTTGACAGCTCTTCGATCGAGGAGCGGGCCTCGCGCATCGCATCCGGCTCGGTGGCGGCGGCGCCAATCATGCCGTTGCGATTGGTATTGGCGACAAACCAGAACCAGGTCTGTTGAGAATTCCACACCTCGAAGCCGACGCCCAAATGATGTTTGCTGATCCGCATTGTATCAACCTCTGCAATATGTCGTTCGGCAGTCCCCAAAATCGACACCGACCCTAGCGTGGTGCCGTGGCCAGAAATTCGGCCAGGCAGTCGAGGGCGCTGCTCCATCCGCTGTTGTGCATGTCGCGCGCGGTGACCGATTCGAAGACGGCGTTGTGCAAGGTCAGTTTGGTCTTGCCGCCGAGATCCTCGAACAGCAGCGTCAGCGTGGTTTCCGGGCGCGTCGGATTACCATTCGCGTCCGCCCAGCTCCCGACCATCACCAGCCGCTCTGGCGGAACGACTTCGCGATAGACGCCTTGCGACCAATGATCGTCGGCTTCGGGCCCGCGCATATGGATTCGATACTTGCCGCCGGGCCGCGGATCGTTCACGAGGACCTTGCTGGTGAAGCCGCGCGGACCCCACCATCGCGCCATGTGCTCGGACTCGGTCCAGGCTTTGAAGACGAGTTCGCGCGGCGCGTCGAAGACGCGCTCGATCTTGAGCACTCGATCGGCGGGCTCGGTGACCAGGTTCGTTGCTGCGCCCATGATTTTTCTCCTTCGCGCGTTAGTGCGTCTTCGCGAGATAAAGGTCGAGGAGGTCGAGCGAATTGTTGAAGCCCGATTCCATCGCGTCGGCCAGTTTGTTGAACGCCTCGCGCTGGGCCCGCGTCTCGTTAATCGGAACCGAGCGCAAGGTGAGCGTCGTCCGCCCCGCCTGCTCGGTAAAGCTCGAGGTGGTCAGCATTTCGGGCGGCAGGCTGGCGTCGTACGGATTCGGGATCGGCTCGCCCGTGTCATCGGTGGTGAAATGCACGACGACGAGCAGCTCCGGCGCAACGATTTCGCGATAGATCCACTTGCCCAACATCTCGCGGCCGTCGGGCATCCGCATGCTGTAGAGAAAGGTGCCGCCAGGCCGCAGGTCGAGCTCCCGGATTTGCGTGGTGAAGCCTTTCATCCCCCACCATCGCGCAAGGCGCTCGCGCTCGGTGAAGGCTTTCCACACCAGCTCGCGCGGCGCATTGAAGAGTCGGGTGAACAGGATTTCGCGGGCGATTGGCGCTGCGGCGGCGGCGCTACTTTTTGCGGCCATTTTTATTCTCCTTCTTTTGCGCGTCGTTCTTCTGCAACTCGCGCAGATAATCCTCGAGGCGGTCGAAGCTCTCCTCCCAGAAACGGCGATAGCGGTCGAGCCAGTCGGACGCGTCTTTGAGCGGCGCCGCCGCGAGCCGGCACGGACGCCATTGGGCCTCACGCCCGCGCTCGATCAGGCCGGCGCGCTGGAGCACTTTGAGGTGCTTCGAGATGGCGGGCATGCTCATCGCAAACGGCTCGGCCAATTCGGACACGGAGGTCTCGCCGGAGGCGAGGCGGGCGAGGATCGCGCGGCGGGTGGGGTCGGCGAGAGCGGCGAAGGTCGCGTTGAGATGCTCGGAGGGTGTGAGCTGCTGAACCATTCAGTTAAATAACCTGAAGGTTAAATACATCGGGAACCGGCATGTGTCAAGCGCCCGTCCGGCTATTTTTTCAGATCGACTTGTCCCAATCGGCGAGCGCGCGTCCGATCTCGTGCGGCGAATCTTCCTGGATGAAGTGGACGCCCTTGACGGTCACCTCGCGCTGATTGGGCCATCGGCGGCAATACTCGCGCTGGGCGCCGGTCAGGATGGCCCCGGGCTCGGCGTTGACGAACAATTTTGCGACTGCGCTTTTTTCGAGCCACTTCGAATAGTTGTCGGCGATCGCGACGACGTCCGCAGGCTCGCCCTCGATTGGAATTTCGCGCGGCCAGGTGAGCGTCGGACGGCGCGACTCGCCGGACTGGAGATAAGGCCTTCGATAGACGTTCATTTCGTCGCTGAGCTTGCGGATGACGCTGCCGGGCAGGATGCGCTCGACGAAAATATTATTTTTCAAAATCATGTCGTCGCCGGCCGGACTGCGCAGCGCCTTGAAAATTTCGACGGCCGGCTTCGACCATTCCGACCATCGCAGCGGGCGCACGATCGCTTCCATGTACGCGATTCCCTTGACGGCATCGGGATGCCGCACGGCCCAGTGAAAGCCGAGCGCGGAGCCCCAATCGTGCACGACGAGCGTGACGCGACGCTTGAGATTGAGGCCTTCGAGGAA
>JBOHWI010000331.1:0-1860 GCA_050736675.1 Binatus sp. (SeqCode) | reverse complement strand
CGATCCAGGTGTTGGTGCCGGGTCCCGTGAACGGACTCGGATTCTGGCCGAGCACAGTCGCGACGCGCGGTGTGATCCGCGAGTAATCGGGCATCTTGAGGCCGATCATCGAATCGGTCACGACCCGCTGTTTGTTCATCGGACTTTCACCAGAACCTAGCGCCGGTTCCGCTCGAATATCAGCCGTAATCCCTTCAATGTCAAAAACTCATCGACCTCTTCAATCGTCTCGCTCTCGGGCGCAATCAGCTCGGCCAGACCGCCGGTCGCGATGACGCGCGTCTTTTCGCCGCGCTCTTTCAGGATGCGCGTAACCAGACCGTCCACCAATGCGGTGTAGCCGAAGATAACGCCCGACTGAATCGAGCCGATCGTGGTGCGGCCGACCGCCTCGCGCGGGCGGACCAGCTCGACCCGATAGAGCTTGGCGGCGTGTTCGATCAGCGCGTTCATCGAGACGCCGAGGCCGGGCGCGATCGCGCCGCCGGCGTACTCGCCCTTGCCGGTCACGTAATCGAACGTGGTGGCGGTGCCGAAATCGACGATGATACAGGCGCATCCGTAGCGCTCGTAGGCGGCGACCGCGTCAACGATTCGGTCAGCGCCAACTTCCTTCGGATTCTCGTAGAGGATAGGCATGCCGGTCTTGATTCCGGGACCCACCATCAGAGGGGCGCAATGGAAATAGCGCTCGGCGAGTTGCTCCATCACCTGGTTGAGAGGAGGCACCACGCACGCGATCGCGACCCCCTCTGGCTTGAGGCCGCCTTCGAGTCCCGCGCTCGCCAGCAGTGTATTGAGCAACGCGCCATGCTCGTCGGTCGTGCGATCGGTAACGGTCGAGATGCGCCAGTGATTGCGCAAGCGCTCGCCTTCGTAGATTCCAATCACGGTGTGGCTGTTGCCGACGTCAACCGCTATCAGCATGACAAATCCCCGTCCGACCGACGCTCATCGAGAGGCGCGCGATCGGGCCAAAATAATAGCGCGCAAACTCGGCGTAAACGAAACGGCTTGGAGGGCGCTGCTAGTGAGGGAATCCCCAGGCCGGACTCGACATCGTCATCCCCGCCATCGGGCTGCCTGCGGGGCGGCCGAACGCCGACATCGAAGAGGGAGTCATCCAGGGACCGGGATTCAGCGGCGGGCGCGCGGCCTGAGTCAGCGGACCGCTCGTCGGAATATAGGCAGACGGGGGAAGCGGCGACGGCCGTCGCGCGACGGTCGCTTGGGAAGGATACACCGCGTATGGAACCGCGTAGACCTGCTCGTTCTGGTATTCGTCGACGGTGCCCCAATCCTGATCTGGCGTGTCATTGCCGGCCGTATCGTCATCGAAGACCGTCGGCGGCGAACCCGGCGACGGAGCATTGACGGCCTGAGTGCCGTCGTCATCGGGGCTGTCGCAACCGCCGGACGTGCCGTCGTTGGCACAGGTCACCTGCGGAATCTCGAGGACCCCGTCCGCGGACGCCGCATCTTCGTCGATTGCGGGAGCGGTCGGCCCCGTCCGCTCCCAACTGGCATCGACGCTCGTCCCGGAATCGGTGGCATCCTGTGCATACGCGGCGCGCGCATTCACAAAGGTGGTCAGTGCAAGCGCAACGAAAATTGCGACGATCAATCGCGCTGGCGATGCGCTCCTCATAATTCGAGACTACCACCGGTTTGGTGAAGCGCCAAGACGAAATCGCATCTCGCTCTCGCGGAGGTTTGCACGCTCGGCGCGAGCGGCTAAGATTCCGCGCTATGGCGGAAGCAAAAGTCGCATTGGTAACCGGCGCAGGCCGCGGCATCGGCCGCGACATCGCGCTTCGCATGGCACAGGAAGGTTACGCGGGCGGGCTGATCGCGCGGACC
>JBOHWI010000330.1:0-2411 GCA_050736675.1 Binatus sp. (SeqCode) | reverse complement strand
TCGTCCACCAGACCGGGGAGGCGGATGAGGACTTGGTGAGGAGGGCATACCGCGAAATGGGCTGCGTGGCGGAGGTGGTGCCGTTTATCGATGACATCGCCGACGCCCTGCATCGTGCCGATCTGGTTATCGCGCGCTCAGGCGCGATGACGGTCACGGACATTGCTCTTGGCGCGCGTGCGGCTATTTTTGTGCCGTATCCCTTCCACAAGGATCGGCAACAGCTTCACAACGCCCGCGTGATCGAAAAGCGCGGAGGGGCGATAATAGTTCGCGACGACGATCAGCTGGCATCGAACCTCGCACGCGAGCTTGACGCACTGATCCGCAATCCGGCGCGGCTCGACGAGATGGGCGTGCGGGCGCATCAGGAGGCGCATCTAGACGCCGCGCGCCACGTCGCCAGAATTTGTTTCGAGATCGAGGAGCAAGCGGCGGCGTGAGTGAACTGCGCGCAAATGGTCTTTTGACGCGTCAGCGACGGCTGCACTTCGTCGGCATCGGCGGCGCGGGCATGAGCGGTATCGCGGAGCTGTGTCTGAAGCTCGGGATGCGCGTCAGCGGATGCGATCTGAAACCTTCGGCGACGATTACGCGGCTCGCGTCGCTCGGCGCGGAAATCAGCCAGGGGCATCATCCGGCGCATCTGAAGGACGACGGCGGCATCGACGCGGTGGTAATCTCGTCGGCGATAAAATTTTCTAATCCTGAAGTCGCGCGGGCGCGCGAGATGAAAATTCCGGTTATCGCGCGGGCCGAGATGCTGGGCGAGTTGCTCCGGATGACCAAGCTCGGCGTCGCGGTCGCGGGAACTCACGGCAAGACGACCACGACCGGCCTCATCGCTCTGATCATGGAAGAGGCGGATCTCGATCCGACCGTCGCGGTCGGCGGAAATATTCGCAATGCGGGCACCAACGTGCGGCTGGGGCGCGGCGACTTCATGGTGGCCGAGGCCGACGAGAGCGACGCGTCGTTTTTGTTGTTGCTCCCTACGATTGCGGTGGTGACGAACATCGATCCCGAGCATCTCGATCATTACGGCACCATGGATCGCGTGCGTGATGCGTTCGCGGACTTTATCAATCGCGTGCCGTTCTACGGCGTAGTGGTGCTGGGAATCGACAATGTGAACGTGCGCGGCCTGATGGCGTCGATTCGCAAGCCGATGGTGACCTACGGCGTTGCGCAGGACGCCGATCTCCGCGCCGAGAAAATCGTAATCGACGGGCTTTCGACCCGCTTCGAGGTGATCCGCAAGGGCGACCATCTCGGGCGCGTGACGATACCGACTCCGGGCGTGCACGTTGCGCTGAACTCGCTCGCGGCGCTCGCAGTCGCGATGGAAGTTGGTATCAGTTTCGAGTTGGCAGCGGCAGCGCTCGCGAAGTTCGGCGGAATCAGCCGTCGCTTCGAGATCAAAGGCGAAGCGGCGGGACGAATCGTGCTCGACGACTATGCACACCATCCGGCCGAAGTGCGCGCGACCCTGGCTGCCGTGCGCGCGTCGTTCAAGCGCCGAGTGGTAGCGGTCTTTCAGCCGCATCGCTACACCCGTTTGCGCGACTTGTTCGACGATTTCCTGTCAGCATTCGACGACGCCGACGTGCTCTACCTGTTCGATGTGTATCCGGCCGGCGAGGAGCCGATTGCCGACGTCTCGTCGCGTCGTTTGTACGAGGCGCTGCGTGCGCGCGGGCATCTCGAGGTGAATTACCTGGGCGCCGACGAAGATCCCGCGGCGCGTATCGCCGCGGGCTCGCGCTCGGGCGATGTAATCGCAACTATGGGCGCGGGCGATATCTACAGAACGGGCGGCGAAATACTGAACGCTCTTAGCGCCGAGGTCAAAGTTCATGAAGGCGCTTGAGCGCGAGCTGCGCGCGAAATTCGGCGGGCGCGTTCACGCGTCGATGCCGCTGGCGGAGCTAACGTCGTTTCGCATCGGCGGGCCGGCGGACCTGTTCGTCGCGGTGGAGAACGAATCCGAGCTGATGCATGCGAAGGCTGCCGCCTATCGCGCGGGCGTGCCGTGCTTCTGTCTCGGCGCCGGGACCAACCTGCTCGTGAGCGATCGCGGGATGCGCGGCCTGGTCGTGAGGCTCGGCGACGGCTTCGCGAAAATAAAGATTGACGATACAAAAGTAGTAGCAGGCGCTGCGGCCGCGTTCGGTACCCTGGTCCAGGAAGTGGTCGACCGGGGTCTTGAGGGGCTCGAATTCGGCGAAGGTATCCCCGGCACCGTCGGCGGCGGGCTGGTGATGAACGCGGGTGCGTTCGGCGGAGAGATCGCCAAGGTGGTGACGTTGGTGCATGGCGTCACCGAGACCGGGGAGGCGCTCGCGCTCAGCAAGGACGACGTCAAGTTCGCATACCGGCGCACCGAGTTGCCGCGGCATTTCGTAATCGCG
>JBOHWI010000329.1:0-1948 GCA_050736675.1 Binatus sp. (SeqCode) | reverse complement strand
GCCTCGAGGACCGGATCCTGATGTTCGGCTACAGCAACGAGATTTGCGGCGAGAACGGTATCGGATGGACCGAACGGCTGCGCGGAGTGCATGAGCAAGTCACAAAACCGGGAGGCGATCCCGCTGGGGTGTCGGCATACCTGGGAACGAAGTACGGCTACTCCCCGGAAATCGGCAAACGCGCTGCGGAACGAGTCGCGTCGGGTTTGACCGCGCTCGCGCAGCGACTCCAGGAGCAGAAAGCCCGCGGCAGCCGATTTTTTATCGGCGACTCTCTCTCGGCGCTGGACGTCTATTGGGCCGCATTCTCCAACGCAATGAAACCGCTCGCGCCCGAGCTCTGCCCAATGCCGGAGATGATTCGCGAGATGTTCACGACGACCGAGCCGAGCATCGTCGCCGCGACCAAGCCGATCCTGATCGAGCATCGCGACTTCATCTTCAAGAACTACCTCGAGCTGCCGGTGGAGCTGTCGTAGGTGAACATGCCGGAGCACAAGAAGAGACTCCGGCTGATCCTTGGTGTCCTGAATTCCGCCGCCACAATTCAGGATATGTCACTACCGGGTCTTGGCCTTCATCGACTATCGGGCCGGCTCTCGCGTTTCTGGTCCGTGTCGGTAAGCGGAAACTGGCGAGTCATTTTTCGATTCGAGGACCGCGAAGCACTTAACGTTGACTACGTCGACTATCACTGAAGGAATCCAGTTATGACCATGCACAATCCGCCGCATCCCGGCGAAGTTGTCCGCGAACTGTGCCTCGACCCGCTTGGCATTTCCGTTACTGAGGCGGCCGGGAGTCTCGGCGTGACTCGCAAGGCTCTGTCGGAATTGCTCAACGGCAAGTCGGGGGTCAGCCCCTCGATGGCGCTGCGGCTCGCGATCGCATTCGACACATCGCCGGAGAGCTGGCTCAACATGCAGCAGCACTACGACCTTTATCGCGCCCGAAAGAACCCGGCCCTTCGGCGCGTCAAAAAACTCAGGGCAGCTTGATCGAGCAGCGAGACCTGAGTTCGGCGTCAGGCGTTTGATCAAGGTAGTCGCCCGCGGGTAGACGATGGGGATTGCGATCGCGGATCGCCCTCACCAGGTTCTTGAGCGCCTCGATCAACTCGTGCTCGCTCAGGCGCGGATATAGCACCCTCGCCAGCCGGCTCCCGTCGCGGGCGCCGCCCACCATCAGCACGTAATCATTCTTGCCGTAACCTATAATTCCAATTTCGGCGGTCGGCGGACGCGAGCAACTGTTGGGGCATCCTGCCATCCGGATCATCACGTCAACGTTGCCGAGTCCCTCCCGCTCCAGCTCGGCAAGATAGCGCGGCAGCGCGCGCTCTGCATGCGTCATCGCGAGGCCGCAGGTCGGCTTCGCCGGACACGCCATCGCGAGTCGCCGAATCTGCGGCAAGTCGCCGTCGAACGGCACGCCATATTCGGCGAGCGCGCGTTCGATCGACTCGCGACGCGCTGCTGGAATGTGCGCGAGGAGCAGATGCTGGTTGGGCGTGATGCGCACGCCGATTCCCTCGGTCTCCGCGACGATGCGGCGAACGGCGCTGCGATATTTGATCGTCGCCTCGTCGCGCACGCGTCCGCTGGGAATCAAGATGCCTGCATATAGACGATCGCCGGTGCCGGCTTCCCGATGCCATCCCAAATGATCGCGCACCGGCGGCAACGGGACCGGTGCTGCGTCCGCGAGCGCGATTCCAAAGCGCTCGCGCAGAGACTCTTTGACGGCGGCCACGCCGATGCGGCGAATCGTGTACTTCCATCGAGCCGCGCGTCGGTTTCTGCGTTCGCCATGCTCGCGCTGTAGCGTCGCGATTGCGCGCACAGTCTCGAGCACCTGCGCCTGCTGTACGATTCCTAGATAGAGCGCAAGCAGCGGCATCGTGTTGGCTTGGTTGTGCGTCGCCCCCATCCCGCCGCCGCTGTAGAGG
>JBOHWI010000328.1:0-5922 GCA_050736675.1 Binatus sp. (SeqCode) | reverse complement strand
TCGAAGACCCGCAAATCCAGGAACAGAAAATCGACCGGGTCGCAAACGTGCTGCGCGAGGTGCCGGGCGTCCAGGTCACGCAAAGCGGCTCGCCCGGTTCCGAGACCGACGTGTCGATTCGCGGCGCGACCGCCTCGCAGACGCTGGTGCTCGTCGACGGCGTCGAAGTCAATGCGGGCGCGACCGGCAGCTTCGACCTGGCCAACCTGACGACCGACAATCTCGATCGCATCGAGGTGTTGCGCGGCGCGGGCGGCTCGCTTTACGGGTCGCAAGCGATCGGCGGCGTCGTCAACGTGCTCTCGCAGGAGAGCGAAGGCCCGCCAACGGCAAGCCTGCTCTCAGGCGGCGGCAATCGCGCGACGAGCCAGCAGGTCGCGAACGTCAGCGGCGCAGAGGGAAATCTCCACTACTCGGGCGCGGTGTCGTACTTTTCGACTGAAGGGTATCGGCCGGTCAACGACAACTCCGACAATCTCGCGCTCAACGGAAGGCTCGACTACCACCTCGGCGACGACACGGTGATCCGCGGCTTCGCGCGTTACATCGCGTCGAACGTGAGCCTGCCGAATTTCTCGGTGTTCTCCGGCTCGGACCTGAATCCGACCGCGCACGAACGCAACGAGTTCATGCTGTTCAAGGGCGAAGTCGAGCACCAGTTCGGCGAAAAACTGCTGGTGCGCACGAACGCGTTTTTCGTGCGGCAGGATCAGCGCACGACCTCGACGCCGTATCAGGGCAACCTGAGCAGCGAGGAAGATCGCATCCCCGACGAGACTCGCGGCGGACTGATCGAGGCTGTTTACACTTGGTGCGCCGGTTTCCGCACCCTGGCCGGATTCGAGTTCAGGGATTTGTGGGTCCGCTCAGGCAGCATCTCGACGTTCGCGAATTTCACACCACCGCCGCCGCTGGAAACATCGGTGAGCCTGTTCCGCGCGCGCCGCCAGGAATACGCGGGCTACCTGGAGCAGGAGGGCAACTTTCTCAACGGCCACGTTCTGGTGACGGGGGGGGTTCGTGTCGATGGCAACAGCCAGTTCGGCGAGGCGGTCAGCCCCGGGTGGTCGGTCGCGATTCCGATTACAAAAATCTCGACCACTCTGCGCGGCAGCTACAACGAAGGCTTTCGCGCGCCGTCATTTGACGAGCTGTATTTCCCGAATTTCGGCAACCCGAATCTGCAGCCGGAGTTTTCGAGCGAGTGGGACGGCGGCTTCAGCACCAACTTCGGCGAGCGCGCCTCTCTTACCGCGACGTACTTTTCGCGCCGCGTCAAGAATCTGATCGTCACCGTGCCGTGCCCGTCGTGCCTGTTCGGATCAGAGGCGGGCAACGCGGCGCGCGTCGATGTGCAGGGCGTCGAGATCGCGCCGAGCCTCACGCTCATCAGGGGATTAACGCTCAGCGGCAACGTGACTGTGCTCGACGAGACGCACGCCGATGCGCCCGGCTCGACCGCGCAGCCGCTGCGGGTGGCGAAGCATACGGCGTCGGCGCTGCTGCAATACGTGCGGAGCGGAAATTTTCTGCCGCACGATAAAATCACGGCGAGCGTGAATTACATATTCATCGGCGATCGCGACGACATCACGGTCGAGTCCACGATTGCGAATCATTCCGCGTACAGCCTCGTCAACGCGGTGATGTCGTACGCGATGGGAATCCCGCTCAACCACGTGCACGACGAGGAAGTTTTTGCGCGCCTGAATAACATGATGGATCGCAACTATTCGGAGGCGTTCGGCTTCAAGGCGCCGACGATAAACGTGCTGGCCGGAGTGAAGCTGGATTTCGACTAGACCGGTTTCTGCGCGGCAGCGAAATATTTCTCGAAGATCTCGCGGATACGATCGCGGCGCTCCGCCAGCTCGGTGAGCATTCGCGCGGCGCCGTCCGCCCCTTCGAATCCCATCCGGCGCGCGAGCGGGCGCAGACTTGCGGCGGAAGTCGGGATGGCCCAGGCCGGCTGGTCGCTCTCGATACGGAGGCGATTTTCCAGGCGCGACAGGAATCGGTAGTCGTCATCGAGCACGGCTGCGTCGGCGGGCGCCAGCAAACGAAGGCCGCCGAGCGCCTCGAGCAATTCCATCGTATTGCGCACGCGCAGCTCCGGATGGCGATGGCCGTGCGACAGCGCCATCATCTGCGCCAGGAACTCGACGTCGACCAGGCCGCCATGCCCCTGCTTGATATTGAGCCGCGTCTTGTCCTCGGCGCCGATTTCATTCTCCATTCGTTTGCGCATCGCGGCTATTTCGCCGACCTCGGCCACCGCCAGTCCGCGGCCGTACACGAATTTCCGGCGCGCCGCTTCCACCTCGCGGCCCAGTTCGCGGTCGCCCGTAATCACGCGCGCGCGCACCAGCGCCTGGCGCTCCCAGACCGCCGAACTCTGGCGATGATACTCGCGAAACCCCGCCAGCGACGCGACCAGCGGGCCCGCGTTGCCCGACGGGCGCAGGCGCAGGTCGAGCTTGTAGGCGTAGCCCTCGCGCGTGCGCGATTCGAGGATCGCGATCAACTGCTGTGTGATGCGCGAGGCGATTTCGCGGCTGCCGGCCGCGACTTCCGCGCGGTCGTCGTAAACAAAAATCAGGTCGAGGTCGGAGTTGTACGACATCTCGCCCGCGCCCAGGCGGCCCATCGCAATCGCGCACAGGCGCATCGTGGAGGGAATCGTGAAGCGAGCTTCGGTCTGAATTCGCGCAAGCGACATCGCCTCGTCCAGCACAGTCTCGGCCAGGGTCGTGAGTTCGCGTTCGACGTCGAACAGTTCGAGATCGCCGGCCAGGTCGGCTATGGCGATGCGTAGAAATTCCTGATGCCGGAACGCGCGGAGCGCGTCGAGCTTGCTCTCGAAATCGGGACTGGCCGCGATCAATCCCGCCAACTCGTCGCGGAGTTCAGCCGGACTGCGCCGGGTCGCCGCCAGATCGGAGCGGACAAGTGTATCGAGCATGTCGGGATGGCGGATGAAGATGGTCGAGAGGTAGGCGCTCGAGGCGAACAGCCGCAGCAGGATGCGCCGCGTGGCGGGATGCTGCTCGAGCAGCGCCAGAAACGAGGTCCGCGCACCGACCGCGGCGATAAACTCGGCCAGGTTCATCAGCGCCAGGTCGGGATCGGGCAGCCGGCCGATCTCGTCGATCAAGATGGGGCCGAGCCGTTCGAGCAGCTCGCGACGGCGCGGGCTGGTCGGCGCATGCGAGGGCCCGCGTGCGAGCAGTTCGAGATGGCGCGCGCTTTCGTCGGCGCGCGCAAAGCCCAGCTCGCGGATGTAGCGGGTCGAGGAATCGGGGGCGAGCGCCGAGTTCCACGCCAGCTCCGCAGCAGACGATACCGAACGCGTTGACTCCTCCTCGCCGCCGGCAAGCGTTTCGCGGAATTGCGTCTCGATCAACTCCCGATGGGATTTCAGTTGCTCGCTGAATTTCCCCAGCGCGTCCCGGCCCTTGCCGAATCCCATCCGCGCCGCCAGCGCGCGCATCCCGTCGTCATCGGCGGGCAGTACATGGGTCTGCAGGCCGGCGACGATTTGCAGCTTGTGCTCGACGTCGCGCAGGAACGGGTATGCGTCGGCAAGTTCGCGCGCGCGTTTTGACGGGATGTAGCCAAGCGAATCGAGCTTCTCGAGCGCCGCGACGGTCTGCTCGACTCGCAGCCGCGGGTCGCGGCCGCCGTAAATCAGCGTGAGCGCCTGCACGATAAATTCGAGCTCGCGGATTCCGCCGCGGCCAAGCTTGATGTTGCGCTCGATCATCGCAGGCGTTTTCAACTCGGCCTCGATCTGCCGCTTCATCGCGCGCAACTGGCGCAGCGTGTCGAAATCCAGGTAGCTGCGGAACACAAAATGATTCAGCTCGGCGCGCAGTTGATGCCCGATTTCAAGATCGCCGGCGACCGGCCGCGCGCGGAGCAGTGCGGCGCGCTCCCACGTCTGACCAAGGTTCTCGTAGTAGTTGATCGCACTGTCAATCGGCGTTACCAGCGGAGCGGAACGGCCGCCGGGGCGAAGGCGCAGATCGATTCGAAAGCATCGCGCCGACAAAATTTCGGTAAACCATTCGCCCAGGCGCGCCGCCGCCTCGGAACTGTCCGGAGAACCCGAGGAGGCGTGAAGGTAAATCAAATCCACATCCGAGCTCAGGTTCAGTTCGCGCGCCCCAAGCTTGCCCATCGCCAGTATGCAGAATCGCCCAATCTCGCGCGCGCGTTCGCCCAGAAAGCCCGTCGCGAGTTCGAACGCCGTGCGGATGCATTCGTCGGCCAGCTCCGACATCGCCAGCGCCGTCTCGCCGGGTCTCAGCCGGTCGAGCAGATCGGCAATCGCCACCCGGACCATAGTCCGGCGCATGAACCTCCCGAGAATGGCGGCAGCCGCTTGCCTGTCGGGAGCGTCGATCGGAGCGCGTTCGGTGTGCATCGCGGCGACCAACCCGTCGATCGTCTGGACGCGCGCGTCGAGAAAAATTTCCGCCCACTCGGATCCGGCCAACGACAGCTCGGTCGCGACCAGCTCCGACGAGCCGAGGCAAAAGATCAGGTCAATGCCGACGGCGCGATCGCGCAGGACGTTCTTCAGCGCGGCTGGAGAATTTTCGGCGAGCCTGGTTAGAAACGCGAGCGCCAACTGGTCGTCCGGCGCACGATCCCGGACGGCGGCGAGCGCGTTCTGCGCGAGACGATCGTTTCCCAGCCTGTCCTTCAGCCGTTTGGCGAGGACTGCGAGCTGAGGAGATTGAGCGGTCGCGCGCGGCATCAGGTAACGATACCAGACCCAGGCATCCGCGCGCTTGCCAAGATTGCGATGGCCCGGTTCGCGCCGTCGATGTTAAGATTCGGGCGCCGAAAAACCGCTCAAGGAGCACGCCGTGATCGTTCTATACACCACCGAACGCGACTATCCGTGGGGCACGCTGCGCTCGACGCACGCCTGCAAGACCAAAATCATCCTCGAAGAAAAAACCCTCCCGTATCGGATCGAGAATCTGCCGCCGGGAAATCTCTGGAAGAAGCCGCCCGAAATGCTCGCGAAGCATCCGCTCGGCAAAGTGCCCTACATCGAAGACGGCGAGCTGGTGATTTTCGACTCGACGGTAATCGACGAGTACCTCGAAGAGCGTTACCCGCCGCCGCGCCTGATGCCGTCGGACGCGAAGCAGCGGATGCGCGTGCGCGAGATCGAGAATTTCGCCGACGAGGCGATGCTGATGGGCAGCCTGCCGCCAATCTGGATGCCGTACTGGAGCCCGCCGGAAAGGCGCGACGCGGCCGGCATGGAGCGAGGACGCAAGCTGCTGCGAACGCGCGACCTGCCGTTTCTGGAAGGGGTGCTCGGCGACGCCGCCGCGGGCGGGTACGCGGGCGGCGATTTCTCGCTCGCCGACGCGCCGCTGATGGCGCTGGCGATGGTGCTCGAAGTCGACGCGATGAAGCTCGACGCTTTCCCCAATGTCGATGCGTACCTGAAGCGTCTGCGCGATCGTCCGAGCTACCGCGCAATCAGCCCGCACACCAAGGTGGCCGACGCCGGCTCGCACGCATGACCGCGCGCGAGGATCAGCTGTTCTGCGCGACCGTCTTTTTCGAGTGATGAGTCTTTGAAGAATGCCGGTGTGAATGCGATGAGTGCGACCTCTTCGAGCGTTTCGGCGCGAAGTCGGTCTTGATCGGCGCGGGCCGAATTGCAGGCTCGTCCTCGATGCCCGGGAAATACTTATCCTCGTCGCGATGCACCTGCAGCGCGGCCAGGAACTCCGCGTAGTAGTTCTTCACCGCGAAGCCGAAATGCGGTCCCTGGTAGTGCTCGACCATTTCCGAATAGTCGCCGCCGTAAATTCCCGCCGCGCGCGCCACTCCGCCGGTGCCGTAGTTGTACGCGGTAATCGCCAGCGGCCAGTCGCCCAGCGTATCGTAGTT
>JBOHWI010000327.1:0-1947 GCA_050736675.1 Binatus sp. (SeqCode) | reverse complement strand
AATAATAGCAGTGCTCTGAGGTCAGGTGAGTCAGCCCAAAAGCGCTGGCTGCGCGAGGGTTGACGACTTCCGGCACCTGTGGGAAACTTCGACAAAAGAGAAGGATCGCGCCGCCGCCCGGGCGGCGTTGGTCATTCTGGAAGCACCATCATCGAATTGAATAGTTCGGAGGATCTGTATGGCTGAGCAGGCTCAAGCTACTGACACGGGACCGCGCCCGATTGTTCCATGGCTCAAACTGGCGCCCAAGCCCCATCTCGAGGGAATCAAATGCGGCGCGTGCGGCGCGATCTATCTCGACCCAAAACGCGTCGCTTGCTCGAAATGTGGCGAGACTGACAAGTTCAAGCCGCTGACCCTGTCCGACAAGGGCAAGGTGTACGTGTTCTCGGTCGTGCATCAGTCGTTTCCGGGAATCAAGACGCCGTACGTGACGGCGATTGTCGATCTGCCCGAGGGCATCAGCGTCCGCGCGAATCTGACCGGCGTCGATCCCGAGCAGGCGCAGAAAGAACCCAACAAGATTTTCAATTTGCCGGTCGAGCTGGTGACCGGCGTTGCGGCCAAGGATCGCGAAGGACACGAGGTAGTGGCTTTTTCGTACCAGCCGAGTAAAAATTAAGGATCCGGCAAGCGCAAGCGCGGCGAACAACTTTACGACGGACCTGAGCTTCGGGCCGGGCCGCCAGGAGGAATCAAGATGCGAAATGTTTATGTTCTGGGAACCGGGATGATTAAATTCGGACGCTATCCCGACAAGACCGTTCCGGAACTCGGCGGCCAGGCGGCGTTGGTCGCGCTGAAGGACGCGGGAATCGGAATCAAGGACGTCGAGATGTTCGCCTGCGGAAATCTCTACCAGTCAAACGCGATGGTCGGGCAGCGAATCCTGCAGCAGATCGGCCAGACCGGAATCCCCGTGATCAACGTCGCCAACGCATGCGCCACCGGCTCGACGGCATTCCGCGAGGCGTACATGTCGATCGCGTCCGGGATGTATGACATCGCGATGGCGGTCGGCGTCGAGCAGATGGGCAAGCAGGGCTTGCTCGGTGGCGCGGGCGGCGGCGATCCCGCGTACTCTACCGAGGGCAAGCTCGGCTCGGGCCTGATGCCGGCGGTGTTCGGCCAGGCCGGCATCGAGCACATGCGCAAGTACGGCACCAAGCTCGAGCACTTCGCGAAGATCTCGGTGAAGTCGCACAAGCATGCGACCAAGAATCAGTTCTCGCAGTATCGCAACGAAGTCTCGCTCGAAGACGTGATGAATGCGCGCATGGTCGCGTATCCCAATACGCTTTATATGTGTTGCCCGACGGGAGACGGCGCGGCGGCTGCGATTCTCGTCAGCGAGGACAAGCTGAAACAGTACGCCGGCGGACGCAAGCGCGCGAAGATTGCGGCGTCCGTGCTCACTTCGGATCCCTGGACCGACCGTACTCTGACCCTGCCGGACGTCAGCACGCTGACGCGGCGCGCGTCGAAGCAGGCGTATGAGAAGGCCGGCATCGGGCCGAAGGATATCGCGCTTACCGAATTGCATGACTGCTTCGCGACGGCGGAGCTGGTGCATTACGAGAACCTCGGACTATGCGGCGACGGCGAAGCCGGCAAGTTCATCGACTCGGGCGGCGGCATGCATCCGGGCCTCGGCGGGCACGACCCGGTCAACGTGTCGGGCGGTTTGCTCTCGAAGGGGCATCCTCTCGGCGCGACCGGGGTCGCGAATATCTGCGAGGTGGTGTGGCACCTGACGCAGGACGATCGCGTGAAAGATCGCCAGGTACCTAACGCCAAGGCGGGCCAGGCCCACGTAATCGGGCTGGGTTCCGCCTGCACGATTCATATCCTGACGGTATAATTCGGGAAGGACGAGAAAAAACGCCTGATCGGCACTTCGAGAGAGGGCCGCCCACAAAGGCGGCCCTTTTTCTTTCCCCGATGGGC
>JBOHWI010000326.1:0-3149 GCA_050736675.1 Binatus sp. (SeqCode) | reverse complement strand
GCGATGGATCCGCCGCAGGTGGATCGACGGCGCCTGAACCTGATGTATGTGACGCAGGTCGGTAACGCGCCGCCGCGCCTTCGATTTTTCACGAATGTGGAACGCGGCATCCCGGCACATTACGTGCGTTTTATCGAGTCGCGATTTCGGAAATCGCTGGGGCTGGTCGGCACGCCGCTGCGGCTCGACTTTCGCCGCACCGGCCGTTCGTGGGTGCAGGGCAGTCCACCGGCGCGTCCGCACGGCAAGCCTCGCAACAGGCAAGCGTCGCGAATCAAACCGGCGCGGGCCTAGGACAAGCGCTTGTGGAGCATTGAGCGGGAAGGCGTTTCTTACGTCGCGCGGCGTCCGGTATATTTCAATATACAGTGATCCTGATTTTAGATTTCGGCAGCCAGTACACGCAGCTAATCGCGCGCCGCGTGCGCGAGGCGAAGGTGTACTGCGAAATCCATCCGTTCAACCTTGCGCCCGATAAAATCCGCGCGATGAATCCGCGCGGGATAATTCTTTCCGGGGGACCCGCCAGTCTGTACGACGAAAACGCGCCCGATATTTCCCACGAGGTACTCAACCTCGGCTGCCCGGTGCTCGGAATCTGCTACGGGCTGTATGTGATCGCGCAACACATGGGCGCGCGGAGTGTCGGCTCGCGCGCGCGCGAATACGGTCCCGCGACGCTGGTGATCGACGGCGACGACGCGCTGTTCGAGGGGCTTCTCGGGCGCGAGCATCGCGTATGGATGAGTCACGGCGATCGCGTCGAGGCGATTCCCGGCGCCTTGTGCGCGATCGCGCACAGCGACAACTCGCCGTATGCGGCGTTCAAGACGCGCGACGGGCGCATGCGCGGAATCCAGTTTCATCCGGAGGTCGTGCACACGCCCTGCGGTGCGCAGGTGCTGCGCAACTTCGTGCTGAAAATCTGCGGCGAACGCGGCGACTGGACGATGGCGAATTTTGTCGAGACCAAGCTCGCGGAGATTCGCAAGCAGGTCGGGCCAACCGAGAAAGTTCTGATGGGACTCTCGGGCGGCGTCGATTCTTCCGTCGCCGCCGCGCTGATCCATCGCGCGATCGGCTCGCGGCTGCATTGCGTGTTCGTCGATACAGGGCTGCTGCGCGCGGGCGAGCGCGAGCGGATGGAGAATGCGTTCGCGGGCCAGCTTGGGATCGATCTCAAGGTGACGGACGCTTCTGAGCTTTTCTTGTCGCGGCTCGCCGGCGTGCTGGATCCCGAGCAGAAGCGGCGCATCATCGGCCACACTTTCATCGACGTGTTCGAATCCGAGGAAGTCGTCAAGGGCGCGAAATTTCTAGGCCAGGGCACGCTCTACCCCGACGTGATCGAATCTGTGTCGTTCAAGGGGCCGTCGGCGGTGATCAAGAGCCATCACAATGTCGGCGGGTTGCCCGAGCGGATGCGCCTCGAGCTCGTCGAACCGTTGCGCGAGTTGTTCAAGGACGAAGTGCGCGAGGCGGGGCGGCGGCTCGGGCTGGCGCCTGAAGTCGTTGACCGAGAGCCGTTTCCCGGTCCCGGGCTGGCGGTGAGAATCGTCGGCGAGGTGACGCGTGAGCGGCTCGATCTGCTGCGGCGCGCCGACGCGATCGTCATGGAAGAAACGGCGGCCGCGGGCTTCGGACTGAAACTGTGGCAAGCGTTCGCCGTGCTGTTGCCGCTCAAGACGGTCGGCGTGATGGGCGATGGGCGCAGCTATGAAAGCGTGATCGCGATTCGCGCGGTCGAGTCGATGGACGGGATGACGGCCGACTGGGCGCGACTGGACCAGGCGTTTCTCGCGCGCGTGTCGAGCCGAATCACCAACGAAGTGAAGGGCGTCAACCGCGTCGTTTACGACATCACGTCCAAGCCACCGGCGACGATCGAGTGGGAGTGACTGTGCCGGTTCGCACGCGTTTCGCACCGAGTCCGACCGGCTCGCTGCACATTGGCGCCGTTCGGTCGGGACTGTTCGCGTACTTGTACGCGCGGCACAACGGCGGACAGTTCGTCCTGCGCATCGACGACACGGATCGCGAGCGTTCGACGAAGGAGTCGCTCGAAGAAATTCTCGCGGACCTGAAATGGCTCGGGATGGAGTGGGACGAAGGTCCGCCCGGCGCGGAATACTTTCAGACCAATCGAGTCGAGCGGCATCGTGAAGCCGCGTTGAAATTGACCCGCGAGCTGAAGGCCTATCCGTGCTACTGCTCGGCGGAAGAGCTCGACGCCAAACGCAAGCAGGCTGAGCGCGAGCGTCGCAGGCCGGTGTACGATCGCAAATGCCGCGGACTCGATTTCCTCGCGGACCTGCCGCTGCCCGATAAATCCGCCGGGCGCAACTATACGATTCGTTTTGCGATGCCGCTCGATGGCGAGACGGTCGTCGACGATCTGGTGAAGGGGCGGATGGTCTTTCAGAACGCCGAACTCGACGATCTTATTATCGTGCGCTCTGACGGCTCGCCGATTTACAACTTCGCCAGCATCCTCGACGATGTCGACATGCACATCACGCACATCGTTCGCGGCGACGACCACGTCTCGAACACTCCGCGCCAGATGCAGATGGCGTACGCACTCGGCTTCACGCCGCCGGCGTTCGCGCACCTGCCACAGGTGCTCGGGCCCGACGGATCGCCGCTGTCCAAGCGACATGGCTCGACTTCGGTGAGTTTGTATCGCGAGAGCGGCTATTTCCCGGAGGCGATGCTGAACTACCTCGCGCGCCTCGGATGGTCGCATGGAGACCAGGAAATCTTTTCGAAGGATGAACTGATCAGCTTGTTTGGCTTCGAGGCGTGCGGAAAATCAGCGGGCGTATTCAACGCGGAGAAATTGCTCTGGCTCAATTTCCACTACCTGAAAGAGCGGCCGCTCAAGCGGCTCGTGGCTGAGGTCAAGCCATTCATCGCCAGACGCGGATGGCCGATTCCCAGCGACGACGCGTGGCTCGAAAAGGCCATCGCGACGTTGCACGAGCGGGCCAAAACGCTCGACGAACTCGCCGACTTTGCGTCGTTCTATCTCAAGAACGAGATCGCGATCGATGCGAAGGCGGCGGCGAAATTCCTGAAGCCGGAAATCGCGGAACCCCTGCGCGCGTTGGCGACCGAGCTCGAGTCGCACAACGGCGAGGTTACCGAGG
>JBOHWI010000325.1:0-3244 GCA_050736675.1 Binatus sp. (SeqCode) | reverse complement strand
AGCAAACGGCGCGTGTTTATTTCGAACTTGAACATTTTCCGCACGACCCGAAACCCCCAGCATAGCCGCGCCGTGGTTTCGCTCAAGGGTAAACTGCGTTTCGGACGCATTAATATTCGGCGCGGCGGCGTTGACAACGGGCTGTCAGGGCAATAGCGAGTCGCAAGAGCGGAAAAACAGCAGTGGCGGGCACAGAAAGAATTCCTGACGACGAGTGGCGGCTGGACGATGAATCCAGCAAGCAGGAGCCGCGACTCGCGCCGCCGCCGACCGAGATCGCTTTCGCTGCCGACCTGAGCCATCAACGGCTGACGCGCGCGGTTTACGTCGTCACGGCCGAGCATCTGGCGTGGTTCGTGGTCGGGGGGTATGTCCTGTTGACACGCATGATAGCTCTGGGAGCGCGTCCGCTCGATGCTCCGCAGGCGCGCGGTGCGCTTGCGGCATTCGTAATCGCGGCTCATGGCCGCCGCGCCTTCGCGTTGGCGGACGCCTCGTGGGTGACGATGCTCGAGGGCTGGATCTTCGCGGCGGCAGGCGCGACCGATGCTAATTCGCGGATCATCGCGATGCTGTGCGGTCTGATCCTGGTCGCGGCCGCATTTGCGATGCGTCTAGTTCTGGGCCGCGCGGGAGCGCTGGCCTTCGCCGCTCTGATCGCGATCTCGCCGAGCATGACTTATTTTTCACGCGGCGGTTCGGCAGCGATCGCGTCGATCGCATTCATGATGATCGCGATCGCAATCGCCGATAGCATGCGCCGGCGCCCGGGCGTCGTGCGCGCAGCGGGCTTGGGCGTCGCGATCGCGCTGTGGACCTCGGCCGACCCGATTGGCTACCTGACCGCGGCGTCGATGATCGTATCGTTGTTCTTGGTCGGCGTGGCTGACGGGCTGCGGATCGATCATAGACGTTTGCGTATTCGTGTGTGGTGGCAGCGGCGCCGCGCGCTCGTGATCGTCTTCGCGTTCGTCGCGCTTGGCCTGTGGATCCTGTTGACGACGGCCTTTTTTCACCGGCCGTTGGTGGCATCAGTCGAGTACTGGTGGTATGCCGCGTTCGCCCCGCCGTCGATTGCGTTTCACGGCGTGGCGCACAGCTTGCTGCCGATTCTGGTGTTTTACGAATTTATGATGGTGGTGCTGGCGATCGTCGGCGCAGTGGCGATCGTTTCGGGCCGAATCGGCGATCGTTTTGCGGTGTGGTCAGTGGCGTGGGCGATCGTCAGTCTCGCAATGCTCGCGTCGGTGGCAGGCAATCGATCTGACGCGGTCGTCGCGCTTGTTTTGCCGATGGCGCTGGTCGCAGCTTACGCGGTGGATTGGACGCATCAGTCGGCGCGATGGGGGTCGATTCGTTACGGGCTCGCGGCGGCGGCCGCGCTGACGGTTTACGTTCAGTGCGTCACAAATTTTATTTATCCGGCGCCCGATGCGAGCGAGGCGCCGTGGCGTCGGCACGCGCTGCTGTTCTGGTCGGAGCCCGCCACTTCGATTCAGACGGTCGGGGAATGTGCGCGCGTGCGCGCTGCGGTCTCGTCGGCCGGCGCGACTGCGATGGTCCCCGACGATGCGCCGCAGGTGCAATGGTACCTGCGCGATTTAACCGCGACTGATTCGCCCGAGGCGGCGAGCATCGTCGTGACCGTCGGCGAGACGCAATGGGGCGCGGAAGCGGGCGACCCCGACGGGTCCCGGTTCGGATTCGAGGAATGGTGGGCGCCCGATTTCCACGCACTGACAGCGGCGCGCGCGATCGAATTTTTTTTCACGCAGCGCGTGTGGAGCGACGTCGCGATTCGCAACCTCGAAATCGCGATGGCCAAACCTCAGAGAAAACCCAACCCCTGACCCTTCCGGCGCGGGAGTTGAGCCGGTCTACTTGGAAGCAAGAGCCAAGTTCGCGAATTGTTCGCCCTACCGATTTTCCGCTCACAGGTCTGCCGCAGATTTGCGTACAGGCAGGCGCTTTGCGATAAACTTCACAGACCATTGTATCGCGCCATCCAGTATTTCGCGGCCGCGCGTACTCGGATCCCGTCCGAATTCAAGGAGCACCGATGGACTCTGTCGTGAAATTCCTTCAGCCCTACCAACTGCACCCAGTCGTCGATCATTTCTCGGTTGCGCTGCTGTTTACCGCGGTACTGATCGATCTCGTTGCCAGCGCTGCGCCTAATCGCATCTGGCTCCGCTACGCCGCCCTGACACTCATGATTCTCGGAGCCCTTGCAGGGGGCAGCTCTTTTTTCACCGGCGATATGGAGGCCGACCGCATCTGGAACGCGCTAGGCCAGCCGGCCAAGGATGTTCTGAAGACGCACGCAGAACTCGGCGAGTATCTGGCGATTACTTTCGGAATCCTCGCGGTGTGGCGAATACTGATTCAAAGCTTCGGTTTCATGGCGGGTTCGCGGGCGATTTATCTAATCGTCGCGGTGCTGGCAATTGTGACGCTGGGTTACCAAGCGCATCTCGGCGACGTGCTCGTTTACGATTACGGCGCCGGCACGGCGCTTATGGCATCCGCTCCGGTCCCGTCAGAAGCCGCAAGTCCCGCGTCGGCGCCAAGTACATCGGAACCGCTCCCGATGGTCTCTGTGCCGACTCCGGAAGCCACCTCGAGCGCACCGGCGCCGGCTTCGAGTGCGTCGGCGTCCACACCGGTCGAGTCGCCGAAGGCGGGCAGCATGGCGACAACGAGTGCGAATCCGACCGCTCAACCGTCGGCCGCGCCGACCGGAGCGAACATGTGATCTGTCCGGCTGTGATGGAACACCAATCAAGAGAGTGAGGAGCGCGCATGGTCAAGTTCGATCACATGAACGTTCCGGTTACGAACTACCAGGCGTCGCGCGATTGGTACGTGCGCAACTTCGGCTTCAAGGTTGAATTCGAGGTTCCCGAGCGCAAGACCTCCGCGATTCAAGACGACGCGGGCTTCACGATCTTCGTCTATGAGCAAGCGGCGCAACTATCCGGTGCCAAGTGCTCGCTTACGCTGCAAGTCGATAACGTCGACAAAAAATATGCAGAGTTGAAATCGAAGGGCGTGCAGTTCACGAATCCCCCAGGAAAATATTTCTGGGGCTACGGCGCCGAACTGCGCGACCCGGACGGCTACCAGATCCTGATGTGGGACGAAGTGTCGATGCGGGAAAAGGGCGGCTCGAATTAATGCTGAGTGCAGGGGTCACCCCTTCCCGCAGGGAGGTGTGGAACCCGCGGCGGGTTTCACTTTCAAT
>JBOHWI010000324.1:0-6076 GCA_050736675.1 Binatus sp. (SeqCode) | reverse complement strand
CGCGATTCCTCCTCCCAATCCGTCAACCATGTCGCCGGCGCCCCCGCTGCCCATCGAAATGCCTGTTGCGGGCGCCACCGGAGTGATGATGGCCTGCGCGCGATACCACTTGACGGTGAGGAATTTTGTGTACAGCCCGTAGCCTAGACCGATTCCGATCGTGAGCGACGCGATCAGCAGCCATCGCGCACGCAGCAGTTCGACGTAATAGAGAAACTGCAGCGTTGCGTGTTGCGCGTCCGTGAGATGGGCGGGCGCGACCGCGGCGGAAGGGTCGCCGCCCGCGGACGAAGCCGATTGTCCGTTGCTGCCTGAGGGATCCATCGATTTGCCGAACGCTGAAGGTCTAGCGCCAGACGAAGCCGCCCCACGAGGGGCTGAACGCGAAACTGAGTTGGAGCAGCGCGCGGAAGGAGTTGGAGTTGGTATAGTTGATGTCGCTGACGTATTCCATTCCCGCGCGCGCCTTCATCTCGCCGAGCGAATTTGCGAGCGGCGCGATTTCGAGCGGCAGTTGCAGGAAGTCCAGCGCGACGCCGTAACCGGTCTCGGTGTTACGCGTCAGCGGCTGGAAAGTCGGCAACACAATTGCCTGACGACGAGTGTAGAAAGCGTCCACGCCTATGCGCGATTGCAAATTGATCCATCGATCGAGCTCGAAATTCACCTGCCATGCACCCGGCCCGAGCGAACTGCCCATCAAGCCGTTGTTATAGGTCCAGTACAGCGAGTCGCTGTGGACCGAATACTCTTTGTCGGTCAGCGCATACTCGAATCGCGCAGTGGTGTGCCCGTCGAGCGTGACCTGCGGAACATAGAGTCCCGCGGTGTACGACGGTCCCTTGAACGGGAGCTTGAATCCGGTGCTGCCACCCGCGTTGAAATAATCCTCGGACAGCACCTCGCCGTAGATTTGCGTATAGCGCAGCCGCGGGATGTACGCCTTGGCGAACAGGCCGAAGCGCGTGTTGGTATTTGCGTCCCTTGAATTGCCGGTCGAAAGTCCGGTCAGGTTGCCGACGAATCCGGCTGCACTGTAATTGTCGTTGCCGCTGCCGCCGAACATGATCGTATGCTCGATACCCCATTCAAGGAACGGCAGCGTCCTGAAGGTAATTACGTGGCCGGAAAGCCACGGCTTCGAGAAGGTTCGTCCCGAGTTGAGCTGGCCCAGAAACGCCTGGTAGCGATACAACCCCAGGTATCGAAACACCCAGGGCAAATGACCGGGATGGATATTCTGGATGCGCAGGGCCGGGAACGGCTCCGCGTTGTTCGACTGCGAAAGCTGGTTGTAGTGCGAGACGCCCCATGACGTTTCCTCCTTGCCGAAGGAGATCGCCGTGTTGCCCAGACTGACGACCATCGCTCCCGTCAACAACTGGCCGCGACTCGCCTGGCTCGGGCTGTCAGTCAACGGACCCGCGAGCGCGCCTTCGCCGTAGCCGGTGATGAAGCCGCCGACCCCGCCCCATCCGGACCACCGCAGTACTTCGTTGCTGCCCTGGTCGGTGGAGAGGTAGTCGTTGTTCGGCAGCAGCGGGGTTCCTTCCTGGAAGTCGATTCCGCTGGCCCCGGAGTCGAGCGCGCGCCGCTTGCCCTCGGACAATACGTACTCGCCTTCGACGCGATCGATTGGATGAAACATGGTGGGCAGGTTGTCTTCGTGATCCTGCTCGATCCATTGCACTTCGTCCGGCAACTGCATCCGCAGCTCGCTGATGATGCTGAGCGCGAGCTGGTTCTGGCTCTGCATTTCGGACAGTTTCGATTCGGCTTCGACGGTGATGCGCGCCGCTTCGACGCGGGAGATCGGCTGGATTTCCGAAAGGTAGCTGTCCGCCAATCCCAGATCGTTGAGCGTGGCGAGCTCGTTATAGATCGAGCTGTCGAGCGGGATGTACGCCGCGTAGGTCGAAGCGAAGACCGGTCGCGCGAGCCACACGCGCGCGAGCGCCGCCGGCAACAGCGCAAATCTTATGCGGCGAGCGAATCGCGCGGCGCTAACGCGGTCCATCAGCTTCTCCGATTCGGCTGGCGGTCTGTTGCTGCCGGCTGAGGGCGAGTCGTCGAAGGCGCTGAATCTCGGCGAGCTTGTCGAGCGAATCTACCGATGGATCTTTTTGATGAGCCGAGACCGGTTGCAAGTTGCTGATTGCAGGTTTCCGACGAGTCGGCTTCGCGACGGAATCGAATGGTTGCGCCTTGCGCGCTCCCAAACGCTGGGCGAGCGGGCTGCGGCTGTCACCGAACAGATATGCGACCAGCACTTTGCGCACGTATTGCCGAGTCTCCGGGTACGGCGGGATACCGTTGTATTTCTCCAGCGCGCCTTCGCCCGCGTTATACGCCGCGAGCAGCTCGGGCAGGCTCAGACGCGCGCCGTCGCCGCGCGCGCTCCGGTACTGGCGCAGAAAATTGATAAACCGCACTGCGCCGAGCGTGTTGCTGACCGGATCGAACGGGTCGAGCACGCGAAAGCGATTCGCCGTCGCGGGCATCAACTGCATCAGCCCTTGTGCGCCTTTGGGCGAGACCGCCTCTGGATTGCCGCCGGATTCGACGGTCGCAATCGCGGCCAGCAGATCGGGATCGATGCTGTAGAGCTCGGCAGCCGCACGGAACAAGCGATCGTTGTCCGCACGCGAGCGCCCCGATGGTCCAACCTGGGCCTGTGCCGAAGCCGCGCTCAATAACGCCAACGACAGCGCGCCCACGACGATAGCTTTTCGAACCCCCACCCGTGGTCCCTTGCAGTCCGCTACAAACTTGCGCCGAGTATCCCTATCACCGCCAGCGACGACGCCGCATTCGCAATTATCTGAGTAACCGTCGCCGTCTCCTGCATCTTGTTTTCATAGATCAGTTTCTCAGGAACATACACTGTATCGCCAGGGTCGAGCCGTGCCGACATCAGGCCGCCCGAGATCACCGGCAGCAGCGGGAACATCGAGGATTCCTTGCTCGCCTTGATTCCCTCGTCGGTCATCACCGAGCCGTCGGCCTTGATGACCATGATGTGATCGGGGTCGGCGCCTTCGTTGGGACCGCCGGCCTGATTCAGGTAGTCGCGCGTGGTCAGCCCGGGCCGATAGACGATCGCGTTGGGGCTGTACACCTGGCCGAGCACGTTCACCGCGTCCGGACGGCGCGGAATCGTGACCTGATCCTGATCGACCAGCACCACGTTGTCCGGCGAGTTGGCGAGCTCGTTGAGCGGATGCATATGGATGACGAGGCGGCCCTGGGCTTGCTGGCCTTCGGTCTCCGTCAGCACCCGCTCGAGCGCGTTGAGCGTTTGCGGACTGGTGGCGGGATTCTGCGATCCCTGGGTCTGAGCCAGCTGATTCATCGTGCCCGGATTCATCTGGATGCGCACGATCGACTGCTGCAATCGTTCGCGAGCCTCGTCGAGGCGCTTTTGCTGAAGCTCTTTTATCGACTGGCGAATCAACACGGTAGCGGGAAGATAAGCTTCGGGCAGCAGACCGCCCGAACGCTCAAGCACCGACGCAATTCTTTCGCCGTCATGAATCGTGTAGGGCCCCGGCCGCGCGACCATTCCCTTGACCATTACTACCCAGGGCAGATGCCAGTCCGACGCCCGTCGAACGAAGACCTGATCGTTCGCCACCAGTTCGGGGTTGTGCTCGTCCGAGCCGGACAGGGCCGACCGCAAATCGACGTCCATGAAAGTGTGGCTGGTGTGGCTGCCGTTGACGACCTGGGTGCGCGCGATTTCGGCGGATTGCTGGTAGGCGTCGTCCTTGAGACCGCCCGCCAGGTAAAGCAGGTCGCTCACGCGCATGCCCTCACTCATCACGTAGTAGCCGGGATTGCGCACCTCGCCGAAGACCTGCACCATCGGCAGATATTTCATCTGCGACTCGCTGAACACGGTCAGCTCGTCTTCCTGCTCAAGCGCGACGTTCTGCGGAGCGCCTACGGAGTCCGACAGCGCCTGCGCAAGATCGACCGGCACCAGCCGCACGGTCTTGGCCTTGCCTTCCTTGCGGCGAATCAACGCGTACTTGAAAAAAGTATGCGGCGCGGTGCCTTCGGCCAGTTCCACCAGATCGGCGACGCGCATGCCCTGATGCCATTCGAACTTGCCCGGGCGGTTGACGCTGCCACGCACGGTCACGATGTCATGCTGGGTGGGCAGTACGGGATAAATCTTGATCAAGTCGCCGTCGCGAATGTCGAAGCGCTGCGAGCGGAGGTCGTTGAGATCGATGTCGAGCGCGACTCGCTTCTGATGAGCGTCCACCCGTTCGACCTGCACGCGCTGCGAATAGCCGAATGCGCCGATTCCACCGCCGAGCTTGATTACCGAGCTGAGCGGCTCGCCGGATTTTCCAAGCTCGTAAATCGCGGGACGCTTCACATCGCCGATCATGCCGACCACCGGCCCGATCACCGGCACGAAGATCACATCGCCGGGCTGCAACTGCTCGTCGCCCTGCTCATTGCCGGCGAGCAGCAGCGAGTAGAGATCGATCGTGCGGACGAGCTGATTGCCGCGCCGAAGTTCGACCTTGCGCAGACTGCCGATCTTGGTGATACCGCCGGCCGCGCTGAGAGCGTTCGACACGTGCGACAGTGCGCTCACGGTGTAGGCGCCGGGCTGCTCGACTTCGCCGACGACGAACACCTGGATGGTCTTGAGCTTGCCCATCGTCACGTCGACTTTGACCCCGGTGATTTGGCCCGCGTGATCTTCGATCAGCTTCTTGGTCTGCGCGAAGGTCAGGCCCGCGACCTGCAACGGTCCGATCTCGGGAATGCTCACCGAGCCGTCGCGGCCGACTGCCAGGTTCAGGTTGTTGTTGATTCGCCCCCACATCAGCATCTTGAGCTGGTCGCCGGGGCCGATCACGTAGTCGTCGCTGACCGGGACGTTGGCCACCGGAGCGAAAGTCGAAACGCGCGAGGCAAACAGCGAGTAGCCGAACTGCTGCAGATTGCGGGTGCTCGGCGCGGCGGGCGCGACCGCGGAATCGAGCCCACGGAATTGCGCTTCAACCGACGACGCCGGCTGATTCGGAATTGCGTTTGCTCCCGGCTGCGGCGGCGTCATGCCCATCTGCTGGCCGGGCGAAGCCGTCTCGTCGGATCCGCCTTGTCCCGCAAGTCCGGTGCAACTTCGGAGCTGTCCCAGCTGCTGGTCGGTGAACGTCAGGCCGAGCGACTTCGCTATCCCGGCGACGTCGTTGGCGTTGAGTTGTTTGGCGGCGAAATGCAGACAGAGCTCCTGCATGTCGTCAGGGCTGAGACCGCCCGACGCCATCTCGTTTTTCAAGCTGCCGAGTTCGTCGGGCGAAATTCCAAGCTGCTGGATCACCGCCGACATCGACTGCTTGTTCATCGTGTTGGCGAAGCCTTGCCCACTGCGCATCGGCGACGAACCGCCCAATCCGGAGGAACCGCCGGAAAGGGTGGACGGCCCGGCTTGCGGCGATTGTTCGGAGCCGCCATTGTTCCCTGAATTCGTGCACAGCGGCAGGCCGGAGTCGGACGCGTTCGGGTCGCTCGGCTCGGCGCATCCGCGGCGCATCGCGCTGCTCACCGCTCCATTCTGCGAATCGCCGTCATTGTCCTGTATAGTCGCCGCGCCCGTGGAGCCATCGAACCCGCCGGCGCCGCCCAGCGCGGCACCGCCAGAATCGCCCATCTGAGCGCGTGCGACCGGCGCGAATAGGACCATCGCGAACAGCAGGATCAGCACCTGCAGCTTCATAAAAACTACTTGTTTATTAGTACTACACATGGTAGGACTACCCTGGGTTTCGCCCTGAATCGCGGCCACCTCGGGTTCCGGCTATGCCTGAGCCACGCCATGATAGCTAAATTGCCGATTAAAGGAAGGGCAAAAAGCTATTCATGGACGGACAGGCCGTGTCCTGATCTGCGTAGCCCGGCAGAATTGGCGCACGCGTCCGCCGTCCCATGCGACCGGGCTCGGGCATCTTTCACCAAAATTCCGCGTTCGCGACGTCCGGATTCTCCGACCGCATCACGGTGACCGAACACGGTCTTGCGGTAATCGAATCTGATTAGTTTAATACTGTCGAGA
>JBOHWI010000323.1:0-5372 GCA_050736675.1 Binatus sp. (SeqCode) | reverse complement strand
ACCCAGGCCTGTCGTTTACACTTTGTCCTGCAAACTCGAAGAGGCCGCTTAATATGATTCGAATTTCGGCAACGATGTGCTAGGCTACGTTCCGGCGTACAAAAGTATTTCGTTACGAGGCGGTTTGCGGGGAGCGGGTGGGGGATAGTTCAACGGTAGAACAGCGGACTCTGACTCCGTTAATCCTGGTTCGAATCCAGGTCCCCCAGCCACGAATCCCCCCGGTATTGCCTCGTATTTTTGATTTCGGCAATCGCTGGAATAGCCACGGAATTTCGGCAGGTTAGCTTTCGGGCGATCACGACGACTCCAACCAGAGACGAAAAATGCCCTAGGTTCTCGTCCCAACGGCCGCAGGGTCTCTCAAGGCCGTTTTCGAGTTGTCGGATGTGGAGCGTTTCGCCTGGATATTGATGGAGGTTTAGGCGGCGAAGCCGAGGAAACGGCGCTGTTCCTTCCAGTCATGCGGCAGGTTTTTGCTCAGTCGCAGCAACCGGGTCGGCGTTAGCTCAATGGGATGTCGACCTGCGAGAAGAGCGCCGACAATTTCCGGCGCGAGGTAAGAAAGTCGATTGAGGGAGGTTAGCCGGCACTTGTTCATTCCGAGACGTCCGCTCATCGCGTCGATGCTGTCGTCCGATCCTGAGAGGAGCCGGTTTCGGATCACGAACGCTTCGGCGATCATGGTGACGAGGCCGGAGTTGACCTCAGCCTCGGCGCCATTCTCGATGACGAAGCGCTTCCCCTTGCCGGCGCGTCGCAGCTTCACTTCGATCGATATGATGACAGGATCGAGATCAGGCCGTTGACTCCGTCCTTTCGCCTCCAGCGCCGCGGCGACCTTTGCCCGGCTCAGCCGGATTTCGATCCGATCGGCCGCGACGATTACCCGCTCGACAATGTCCCGGACGAGGCTTTTCCTCTCGATGGGCGGCACGGCGAGCCATCGCTCGGAAAGCTTGAATGCGTTGCGCAGGGCCGCGTCAAACGCGCAAGCATCAAGGTCGAGCGGGGCGAGCGCGTCACCGACTTCTATCCTGGACGAGAAAAACACTCTCAGCCGGTCGAGCACCAGCCCTTCGATATCGCCCGCTGGGACGCGCATCCCTTGCTGTGTTTGCGGGCGATCGCCGGCCAGAAGCGACGCCGAGACGTAGTAGCGGTATTGCTTGGCTCTCTTAGTGGCATGGGTCGGCGTCATCCGATTGGCGTCGGCATCGCCGATCAGGCCTGCCAACAGGCTCGGCGCCTCCGCGCCCACCGCCAACGAGTGCTCGTGCCGGTTGGCCGCGAGCTTGTCCTGCACGATCTGCCAAAGCTCCGGATCGAGGATGGCCTCGTGCTGGCCGGGGTAGATGTTGTCCTTATGCGCGACCTCGCCCCGATAAAGCCGGTTCTGCAGCATCAGGTAGAGTGCGCCGCGGGAGAACCGTTGACCGCCGGCCAGCCGTCCGCCGGCTCCTGCACGGCGCTTGCTCACAATACCCAGCCGGTCGAGATCGGCCCTGAGCAGCAAGACCGAGCCCAGTTCCGCATAGCGTCGAAAGATCAATCGGACAGTCGACGCCTCAGTCTCATTCACGGTCAGCTTGCGCTCCTTGACGTCGTAACCGAGCGGCACGTTGCCGCCCATCCACATGCCCTTGCGCTTAGACGCCGCGATCTTGTCGCGGATGCGTTCGCCGGCGATCTCGCGCTCGAACTGGGCGAACGACAGTAGCATGTTGAGTGTCAGGCGCCCCAAGGAGGTCGTCGTATTGAACTGCTGCGTCACCGATACGAACGACGCGTTGTGGGCATCGAGGACGTCGACGATCTTGGCGAAATCGGCGAGCGAGCGCGTCAGCCGATCGACCTTGTAGACAACGACGATCTGAACCTTGCCGGCCTTGATGTCCTCCAGAAGCCGCTTGAGCGCAGGCCGCTCCATCGTCCCGCCTGACAGACCGCCATCGTCGTACATGTCGCTAAGCGCGATCCAGCCGGCATGACGCTGGCTCGCGATGTAGGCCTCGCACGCCTCGCGTTGGGCGTAGAGAGAATTGAATTCCTGCTCGAGGCCTTCGTCGGACGACTTGCGGGTGTAGATCGCGCAGCGGACGGTGAGCCCGGCTCGCGCCTGATCAGCTCGCGCCATGACCCGCTCGCGCGCTTGAGGTAGAGTCCAGCTGCCGCCGCCTGAGGCCGAAGAACCGCGGGCCCGACCAGCGGGCGCCGGTGATCTTTCGCGCGACCACGGAAAGGGAGCGGTAGCGCTGACCGCGCCACTCGATCCCATCGGCGTGGATGAGGGCCGTATGGGTGACCCCGCGCCATTCCCGCACGAGCCGCGTGCCCGGCCTCAGCGAGATCGGCGGCGTGGGTTTGGCCGCGCCGCGGCTCGGCGGGCCGGCGGCGGCCTGCTCCAGCTTCCGTGCGGTGGCCATGGAGAGGCCGCCATACGCCCGCTCCTGAAGCTTGTAAGTGATCCCACGGGTCAAGAGGTCGCGGGAGAGCCGCATCGGCGGCGGCATCCGATGAAGCCGCCGCCACTCTCCGCGCAGCTCGAAGATGGTCAACTCCGAGTGCCGCGCGAGCGCCCCTGCGACATCGATCGCCGATTTGTCCATGTCAGCGGCCGCGCCGCGTTTCGATGCGATAGCGGCGAACGCCGTCGTTGGACTTGGATGATATCAGCGAAAAACCGAGCTTCTTCTTCACTGTGCCGGCCAGAAACCCACGCACGCTATGCTGCTGCCAGTCTGTCGCCTGCATCATCTCTTCGATGCTGGCTCCCTCGGATTGGCTCAGCAGCGTGAGCACGCGCTCCTGCTTGGTGACTCGCTCGTCCTGTGGTTTATCGGCCTTCACCGGCGTTTTGGCGGCGGCGACTCGCGCCGCCTTCGATTCAACAGACCGTGGCGTTTTGTTGGCGGTGGCCACAGCGGATGTGACCTTGCGCCGCGATGGTGCGTGCGATTTGGCGCTCCCCTTTTTAGGTGCGGGGCTCTCGAGATTCCGGGACTTTTCGATTGAAAGGGTCGACATGGTCTTGGGCTCCTATGGTTCGCGGCGCGCCGGAATTGACGCTCGCACGACCCAAAGCCCCGCACGTCGCGGGGCGAGCCCTAAGCGCGTCGGCGGGCAAGCAGGTCAACCGGCCGACGCACATAGCAATGCGTGCTTTGCGGCAGAAGTCCAGAGGAATTCGGAGGCCGCGACGCGTTTGAGACGTCTCAGTTAAAGACGTGTCGGCGGCGGATAATTATCCCGCCAGCGCAACATCGAAACCGTGACGAATGAGCACGAACCAGAAATCAACCGCCTTTTTGCGGAAATCTCCCGCCGGCAATCAGAATGGCGAGAGCTGGCCGAGCCCGTTTGGGAGTCGATCACCGAGGATTTGCGGGAAGCCGCGCCGGACGCGGATGATCTCACATGGCCGCAGCCGGAGGTCAATGAATTCCCGGACCCGCTGTTCGATTCCCAGCGCAGCTATTTGGCGCAGATCATGCGTTACAAGCGCCATCAGGGGAAAGTTTCTTAGCCCTTCCACCGGCATGGCCATGTGTCCGACCTCTGATGCGGCGGTGTCACATGCCGCGGGCCCGTATGGGAGTTCGTGGATCAGGTCCACATCATTGAAGCGCGCTCGAAGCGCTACCCGTGCGCCTGGTTGTCCTGACCCCGTCTCACCGACATTGCGCCATACCTGTCCTTTGACCTTCCTACGCCGTTGACAGCCTCAGTCCGAACGCCGCTTACGCGGGTACGGCCGGAGCTCGATAAATTCCACCTTTCGCCATCAGCGCCCAAGCGACGCGCGCGGTCTTGTTCGCGAGGGCGACGATCACCAACATGGGCGGCTTACGCGCGAGCATTCTGACCAGCCAGGATCCGGCTGGCAGGCCGTTTCGTTTTTGCCCAACGCAACGCCGCTCGCGCCGATGATCAATAGGCGCCGCAAGGTGCGTTCGCCCATCCGTGATGTCAGCCCCAGCCGCTCCTTGCCGCCCGTCGACTTCTCCAATGGTGTCAACGCTATCCAGGCGGCAAAGTCGCGCGCTGACCTGAAGGTCTCGGCCGGCGGCGCGAGAGCCTCAATTGCTGTAGCGATCATAGGTCCGACGCCGGGAATGCTCATAAGCCGCTTCGCGACATCGTCGCGCTTGGCGTGTTCCGAGATCTCCATATCGAGGATTGCGAATTTGTCCTTCACCGTTCGAAGCATCTCGACGAGAACAAGGCATTGCCGTGGTGCTTTTGGAATGGCTGAGCCAGGACCGTCGACCTGCGCTATCAGAAGGTCCACATGCGACGGCCCCTGACGCGCGATCAGGCCGTATTCCGCCAAATGACCGCGGATCGCGTTGATGATTTGGGTGCGCTGGGCCACGAGCATATCGCGCGTTCTGAACACGACGCTGGAAGCCTGTTTCGCCTCGCTCTTCACCGCGACAAAGCGCATGGTCGGGCGCTGCACCGCTTCGCAGATCGCCTCGGCATCCGCAGCATCGTTCTTGTGGCGCTTCACGAAAGGCTTCACGTAAGCGGGTGCAATCAGCCGCACATCGTGTCCAAGCTTGGCGATCTCGCGCCCCCAGTAGTGGGCGCTCGCACACGCCTCCATCGCCACCACACATCGCGGAGGCGTCGCGAGAAAGCCAAGCACTTGATCGCGCCGCAGCCTCCTGCGGAACACGATGGCACCCGACGTGCTCGCCCCATGCGCTTGGAACACGTTCTTCGCCAAATCCAAACCAATTGTGCTAACTTCCATCATGGGCGTCTCCTCTCGAGTGGCTGACAACACCGCCGCTCTGGCACGATCGATGCCGTCTGGGGGGCGTCCACCCCATCATTGGCAGACGACGACTTACGTGGCCGGACTTCGCCATGATGGCATCATGGCACCTTTCGTCCTCGATGGCCCGATCAATGGCAAATATTTCCTCGCTTATGTCGAAAATGTTCTCGTTCCGGCGCTCTCGCCCGGCGACACGGTTTTGATCGACAATCTCAGCTCGCACAAGAGCCCGAAAGTGAGGAAAGCGATCGAGGCCAAGGGTGCCGAGTTGCATTTCCTGCCGCGCTACGCGCCCGACTTGAACCCGACCGAGATGGTCTTTTCGAAATTAAATACGCTTCTGCGAAAGGCGAATTTCTGGCCGCGAACTCACCGCTTATCGAGCGCGACGCAATTTCGCTCGCGTTTTTCGTCGGTTAAAAGCAATGCATATAAAGTGCATGCTTTGGTTCGAATCCGCCTCAGTCTCATTACGGCGGTCCTTGAAGCCAAGACGCAGCCGGTCCTGCCGTCAGCCGAAACCGCTGCGATATTGTTCTGGACTCTGCTCGCTTCCGGCCAGATCACGATGCGCAGGGTCGATGAT
>JBOHWI010000322.1:0-1719 GCA_050736675.1 Binatus sp. (SeqCode) | reverse complement strand
CAATGTATGTGCCCCTCGGATCGATAATCTCGAACAGCGGAGAAAGTTTCTGGCCGATGTCTCGGTGATCGCCGTCGTGCCGGCGCGGTACGGATCTTCCCGCTTGCCTGCAAAGGCGCTGGCGGAGATCGCGGGGGTGCCAATGGTGGTGCGGGTGTGGCGGCAGGCGTCGAAAGCGAAATCCATCGCGCGCGTGATCGTGGCGACCGACGATGAGCGGATTGCAGCGCCCGTCCGCGCGGCGGGTGGCGAAGCGATGATGACCTCGCCGGCGCATGAAAGCGGCACCGATCGAATCGCCGAGGTCGCATCCAGCGTCATCGGCGAGGTCTATCTCGGCGTGCAAGGCGATCAGCCGTTCATTTCAGCGGACGATCTCGACGCGTTGGTGGTGGCGATGCGCTCCGACGCGTCGATTCAAATGGCGACGCTGGCGACGCCGATAGTCGATCATCTCGAATGGATCGATCCCAACAAAGTGAAAGTCGTGTGCGGGGCGGACGGGAACGCGCTATACTTCTCGCGAAGCCCGATTCCGTACGCGCGTGACGGCGGGATGCCGAAAGAGGCGCTCCGCCATATCGGTGTTTATGCATACCGGCGCGACTTCCTCATGAAATTCGCCGCCCTGCCGATGGGCGTGCTGGAGAGAATCGAAAAGCTCGAGCAGTTGCGTGCGCTCGAGCATGGTTATGCGATTAAGGTGGTCAAGTCGGTAGCGCCGTCGCTTGAGGTGGATACGGCGGACGACCTGGCGCGTGCGCGGGCGGCGGCAGTGACAGCGGATTCAACTGGTTGAGGATGGGGAGGGATTCAACGTGGAGAGGGGCAAGACGAAATTTATTTTTGTGACGGGGGGCGTGGTCTCGTCGCTCGGCAAGGGCCTGGCCGCCGCGTCGTTGGGCGCGCTGCTCGAGGCGCGCGGGCTCAAGGTCACGATGCTGAAGATGGATCCTTACATCAACGTGGATCCCGGCACGATGAGTCCGACGCAGCACGGCGAAGTATTCGTGACCGACGACGGCACTGAGAGCGATCTCGACCTCGGCCATTACGAGCGCTTTGTGCAGACGCCGATGGGCAAGCGCAACAACTGCACCACCGGCCAGATCTACGACACCGTCATTCAGAAAGAGCGACGCGGCGACTATCTCGGCGCGACCGTGCAGGTGATTCCGCACATCACCGACGAGATCAAACGGCGCATTCTCAGCGCGGCCGAAGGCGCGGACCTGATAATCGTCGAAATCGGCGGGACGGTCGGCGATATCGAAAGCCTGCCGTTCCTGGAAGCGGTGCGCGAGTTCCGCTGGGATCTCGGGCGGGAAAATGTGTTGTACGTGCACCTGACGCTGGTGCCGTTTATTCCGACCGCGGGCGAGCTCAAGACCAAGCCCACGCAGCACAGCGTGAAAGAATTGACCGGGCTCGGCATTCAGCCGGACATCCTGCTCTGCCGATGCGATCGCCAGCTCGAAAAGAAGCTCAAGGCGAAGATCGCGCACTTCTGCAATGTCGAGGAGAACTGCGTCATCTCGGCGCCCGACGTGCCGACCATCTACGAAGTGCCGATCCGCTTTCATGACGAGGGTTTCGATCAGCGCGTGTGTGAGAAGCTCAACATCTGGACCGGCGCGCCGAACCTCGCGAAGTGGCGGCGAATCGTCAAGACCGCGCAGAATCCGAAGGTCACCGTCAACGTGGCGGTGGTCGGCAAGT
>JBOHWI010000321.1:0-2260 GCA_050736675.1 Binatus sp. (SeqCode) | reverse complement strand
GGTGTATACCGGAAACGTCCGAGCCTTCGGGCGGATTCTGATCAAGTCGGGTCTCAAGCCGGGCGAGTACAAACTCAAGGGGACGCTTCATTTCCAGGAATGCAGCGATGAAATCTGCAAACTGCCGCAGAAGATTGCGTTCGAGCTTCCGATGACGATCGATCCAATGGTCGCGGGCGCGAAGTAGTATGCGACTGACTACATAAGTTGATACGCGCGCGCGACGTTCTCGCCGAGGATGCCGCGGCGTCCCGACTCGTTCATCGGCGCGATCATGCCCTTTAGCTCCTCGAGATAATTCCCCGGATGATCGGGATGCGGATAGTCAGTCGCCCAGAAAAACTTGTCCTCGCCGACAATCTGCATCATCGCCGCAATAGTACGTTCGTCGGGGTCCGCGGAGATGTAGCACTGGCGCTTGAAGTAGTATGACGGCTTCTCCTTGAGGCGGACCGTCGCGCCGAGCGTGGTGCCGTTGAAGATGGCGTCGCCGCGATCGAGGAAATAGCCGATCCAACCGGCTTGCGACTCGAGCACTACGACGCGCAGTTTCGGAAAACGGTCGAACACGCCCAACTGGAAGAACGTGGCGAAGGCGTGCTGTACACCCTGGCCGGCGAACAGATCGAAATACCACGCGGCCCAGCCGAAATTGTCGTAGCGATGGTGGACGCCGAAGCTGACGGGCTCGAAGGTCGGATGACTCGCAAGCGGGACGCCGAGATCCTGCGCCGCGGCAAAGACGGCGTCGTGACGCGGGTCTCCGTGGGGGACGCGGGTGATGGTAAACGGGCAGACGAATGCGCCCTTGCATCCATCCTTCGCGGCGCGTTGGAGTTCACGCGCCGCCTCGGCAGGATCGCCCAGTGACAGGTGCGCGATCGGGATCAGTCGTCCGCCGGAGTCGCGGCAAAAATCAGCGATCCAGCGGTTGTAGGCGCGGCAGTATGCGGCAGACAGTTCCGCGTCGAAAAGTTCGGCTTCCCACAACAGCCCAATCGTCGGATAGAGAATCGATTTCGCCATTCCTTCCCGATTGAGCAGCTCGAGCCGCTCCTTCATCACCATGGTGCCGAAGGCCGCGCCCTTGAGGTAGGTGTCCTCGGGTTTCGGCGTCAGCATCCGCACTTGTTCGGGCTTGACGTCGCCGCGGGTCGAGGATTCGCGCAGTCTCCGCGCGGCCTCGACCTTCTTGCCCATGCCGCCGAGCGAACCGAGCAGGCCGGGTGCGGTCATCCTGGCGCGCTTGCGATCGATCTCGAGATACTCGAAGCCGTCGTCGCCGACGCGGATACGCATCGCACGATCGCGATACTTTGGTTCGATGTACTTTTCCCAGAGGTCGGGCTGTTCGAGAATATGGCCGTCGCAATCGATAACCAGTTCTTCAGTTTTCATAGTATCAACTCCAGCACTAGTCAGTAGTCACTGACTAATCAAAAGATCGCGAGCGGATTGACCGGAGATGCGGTGCCGCGCTCGAGGATCAACGGCGCCATCGTGAACATGAACTCGTTGCGGCCGAGGCCCGCGCAAGCCGACGACACCGCGTCGAGGTCGGCGTTGTCGATCAAGTGGATGCCCATCGCGACCAGCGTGCCGACATGCACCGGCAACGGGACGCCGACGTAGCCGCTCGGCACGACGTCGCTGACGGCGTCGCAGCCGAGAACTGCTATACTCCGCTCGTGGAGCCAAGGCAGACAGGCGGCGTCGAGGCCGGGCAGCCCGACACGCATGGGATCCCATCCGCCTTTGACCTTGCGCATCGCGGCGCGGCCGGTGCGCACGAGCAGGACGTCGCCTTCTTCGACGTGGACTTTCTGCGCTTTCTCGGCGGCGTCGAGATCTTCGGGCAGGATTTTTTCGCCCGGCTCCATCCATTCGGTTTTTTTGAGCCGTGGAATATCCAGCAACACGCCACGACTTACTATTCCCGCGCGCGTTACGTCGATGGCGCATTTTTTTGCGCCGTTCGATCCTACTTCAGCCGCGTCGAAGCCGTTGTACATCTTGTTCTGCCAATAGACGTGGCAGAGAGCGTCGATATGCGTATTCGCCATCCCATGCGGCGCGATCGCGAAGTAGTCGGCCGAATGAGGCAGCGCCTGCGCGACCGCGTCGGCGCCCGCATGCACCATCAAGTGCGTAACTGGAGAAGGATTGTCGGGCGCTGCGATAGTCGCGAGCGGCAGCGCCATCGAGACGCTCTCGCCGGTTTGCACCAGGCGGGCGGCGGCGACGCGTTTCTGATTGGTGA
>JBOHWI010000320.1:0-7118 GCA_050736675.1 Binatus sp. (SeqCode) | reverse complement strand
CGCCGAGATAGTGCTCGCGCCGGTAACGCGGGAATACGGCCTCCGCGAGTTCGAGGTCCGTGACGCTGACGGTTACGTCGTGTGCTTCGGAGAAACTGTGCGAAAATAGTCCGCAAGTGTCCGGCGCCCTCCCCGGAAAGAAAAAACGGGGACGGCCATGAAGACCGCCCCCGTCGTGAGAACCAGGTTGACGTGCCGCTTACGGAGTGCTCTTGGCCGGCTTCTCCTTGTCAAACTTCAACGACATCGCGACGACCCCGGCCGCGACGTTCAAGCCGTTCTGTCCTTCGATCGAGACCGGCTGCAGCGCGATCGAGTGTTTGAAACCTCCCACCAGTACGTTGGCGCCCGCGCCGACTCCGACCGCTGCGCTGGCAGTCGCCCCGCCGTAGTTACCCGTGAGTGCGCCTTGACCCAGGTTGGTCGTAGGGGCGAGCACCGCCCACAAAATTACGCCCGACGAAAGATAGCCGATATCAGCGCCGAACTTGGTGATCGAGCCGGTGTAGTACTCCGTGTAGCCCGGCTGCAAGGCATAGGCGCAATGCAGGGCGCGCGACGACCCGAAAATAAATCCCCAGCCTGATGCGACGTGACAGGTCAGGTATCCCGCGCGAACTGCCGCCCCGCCGCCGCTGGATGACGCTGCCGGTGCGGGCGCTGCGCCGCCCTCCTGGGCCCGTGTCGATGGCGCACTTGCGGCCAGTGCCACCGCCAACCCCAGTGCGATTACCATTCCTCGTGCTTTCGAATTCATTGTCTCCTCCGTTCTATGCTGAGGCTTTCCGTTCCGATTGGCCGGACCCGTGGAAAAAATCCTCTCGTTGTTTGCCCAGTCGAGGTGCGAAACTCGCACTTTGCTTCGTCAAATGCAATACGGGCGGCGGTTCGCGCGCGCCAGCCAACTCTCACCACTTGACTATGATCGCCCAATGCCGCACCATCCTGCGGTCTTTGTTGAAGCTAAAACCCAGGAGAACGCACCGATGAGCCTTAAGACTATTCTCGCAAGTTTCACCGCCGCTTCGCTGGTGGCCTGTACGCTTGGCCTGAGCGGACCCGCCTCGGCCCAGCCCTCGCAAAAGCAGCTCGACATCGCTGCCGCCCGCGCACAGCGCAAGGCCACCGTCGGCGCCAACATGAACCTGACCTCCGATGAGGCGGCCAAGTTCTGGCCGGTTTACGACGCCTACGAAGCAAAAATGGATCGCATCGAGGACCGCCACGTCAGAGAGCTCAAGGAATTCGCCGCCAAGTACAAGAGTTTCACCGACGCGGATGCGAAGAAGAAGCTCGACGAGGTAATGGCCATTCAGCAGGCGCGGCTCGATGTGCAGAGAGAGTTTATCCCGCAGTTCCTTAGTGCGATACCGCAAGTCAAGGTGACGCGGTTCTATCAGATCGACAACAAGATCCAGGCGCTGATCCAGTGCGACATCGCGCAGTTGGTGCCGCTGGCGGCGTCGCCGTCGGAAATGCGTCAGCAGTAGATCCGGCGCGAAACCAGCCCCGTCCGCAAGGTGCGCGGCGAAACAATTTGCCGGCGCGTTGGGAGCGGGCTTATTTCCGGTGCAGGCGATCAATCGCCGCGACGATCAGCCTGGCTGCTGCCTCGCGATCGACCCAGTCGCCCACCTTCACCCATTTGCCCTTCTCGAGATCCTTGTAGTGGCGGAAAAAGTGATCGATCTGGTCGAGCTTGATCGGCGGCAGGTCGGTGTAGTTCACGATTCCGTCGAAGTAGGGATTCAGCTCGTCCACCGGTACCGCGAGAATCTTCTCGTCGATGCCGTTCTCGTCTTCCATCAGCAGCGCGCCCACGGGTCGGCAGCGGATAACCGCGCCGGGCGCGACCGGCACCTGCGACAGCGCCATCACGTCGCACGGGTCGCCGTCCTCCGACAGCGTGTTCGGGATGAATCCGTAGTTGGCCGGATAGTACATCGCGGTATGCAGAAAGCGATTCACGAACAGCGCACCCGAGGCCTTGTCGAGCTCGTACTTCACCGGAACCCCGCCCTGCGGGATTTCCACCAGCACGTTGATTTCGTCGGGTGGGTTGCGGCCGGGCGGAATTTTCGTGACGTCCATGCGATTGCGCGCCTCCGTCGATTCAGGTGAGTAGAGCATGCGATCGCGCTTGAGGCCATCGCGAATTTCTCCGATTGCCTTAGTCACGGCATCGAAATAGATACGAATGAGTAGAGAATCCAGCGAATTTCAAAATGGAGAAACGACTATGACTCTTCACGGCGGATGCCTCTGCGGCGGCGTACGGTACGAAATCGACGGCAAGCTCGGCAACGCGGGACTCTGTCACTGCTCGATGTGCCGCAAGAACAGCGGCTCGGCGTTCATCGCAGCGGCGCAGGTCGCCGCCAAGGATTTCAAATGGACCAAGGGCGAGAAACTCATCGGGAGCTACGCCTCGTCGCCCGGCGCCAAACGGATGTTCTGCAAGAACTGCGGCTCGCCGCTGGCCGGCGGCGCCGAATCGATGAAAGACAGCCTGTTCATCAATATGGGCTCGCTCGACGACGACCCCGGCGTGCGGCCCGGCGCTCACATCTTCGTCGGCTCGAAGGCGCCGTGGTTCGAGATCACCGACAAGCTGCCGCAGTTCAAAGAATTCCCCGGGTAGCGCAGGTTCTGATCAACTGTAAGCTTCGCTCGGGCGGACCCCGGAGCGAAAGACCGTGCTCGATAACACGATGCGCGGCACTGCGGCGCAGTTCTTCGCCCCCGCGTGGAGCAGCAGCGGATTTGTCAGTAGAACGTCGCCCGGCTCTCCGGTCATCTCGATCACTCGAAGTTCAACGCCCTCGAAGGCTTCGGTTCGCTCCATGAACCGTTTCACGCGACCGTCGCTCATGTCCTTGGAACACAATTCCTTGACCCATGGACAAGTGCGTATCAGTGCTTTGCGCGCATCGGCCGAGTGCATCCGTTCGATTCCTTCGATCCATGGCAAATTCTCCACCAGCCGATGCGAGCCTTGAATGAAGAGAGTGCCGCCAGCGCCTGCGGGCAAGTTTGCAAGACAGGTGAAAATGCGCAGGGCAAAGAGTCCCGGCGTCGAACGCGATCGCGGGAGGTCCAGGTGCCAGGCCTGATGAGGGACGTTCCATGGCTCCCGGGATTCCGGAAACGTCACGAGCAGCGAACCCCATCGCTGGGGAGACTGCCAGTTGCCGCGACCAAGTAGATCGTCGAGAGTCGCGCGCACTGTCGGGCTTGCGACTTGCGGCAAGGTCGCCGACTTCGGCAAATCGTGAGCGCCGGCGATACGCTCCGCATGCCAGCTGTCCGGCGCATTTGGGCGGACGTCATAGTGGCGGCGGAGCGCGTCCCATACAACGCCGCACATCTCGGCGGCGTCACGGGGCGGTATTGCGCCGGCGAGGCGAAGGAGGCCGTTGCGGGCAAATTGGTCCCGCTGTTCAGTCGTCAGCATTGCGCCGACTCCTTTTGTTGACCTGCGACGGAGCATGATAGCATAAGCGCCGAGGACGAATCATGTTGAAAATCGAGTGCGAAATTCCCGTTCAGATCGATACCGGCGAGAATCCGTTCCTCAAAGGAATCTACGCGCCGATCGCGACCGAAATCACCGCCGACGATATGACTGTCATCGGCGAGATTCCCAAAGACCTCGACGGCGCGTACCTGCGCAACGGGCCCAATCCGATCTTCCAGCCGCGCGGCCGCTACCACTGGTTCGACGGTGACGGCATGGTGCACGGCATCGAATTCCACGACGGCAAGGCCACCTACCGCAACCGCTGGATTCGCACCGCTGGATTCGCCGCCGAGCAGGATGCGAAGCGCTCGATATGGCCGGGGCTGATGGATCGTCCCGATCCCAACGTTCCGCGCGGCGCCGGCTCCGACGGATGGCTCAAGGACTCCGCCAACACCGACCTCGTATTTCACAACGGCTACGCGCTGGCACTGTGGTATCAGTGCAGGCTGCCCTACAAGCTCGATCCGCGAACGCTGGAAACCGTTGGCGTAGAACGCTTCGGCGGCAAACTCGAGCGCGCGGTGTCGGCGCACGCCAAGGTCGATCCCGTCAGCGGCGAATTGCTGTTCTTCGACTATGCGACCAAACCGCCGTACATGACCTACAACCTCGTATCGGCGCGCGGCGAGCTGACTCATCATGAGCCGATCGATCTTCCCGGCGCGCGCTTGCCGCACGATATGGCGTTCACCGAGCATTACTCGCTGCTGATGGATTTGCCGCTGTTCTGGGATCCGCAGCTACTCGAGCGCAAGGTGCATAAGGTCACTTACTATCCGGAGCTGCCGAGCCGGTTCGGGATTCTCCCGCGCCACGGCGCCAACGCCGACGTGCGATGGTTCGAGGCGTCGCCCTGCTACATCTATCACGTGGTCAACGCGTGGGAGGACGGCGACGAATTCGTGATGGACGCGTGCCGCGTAATCCAGGCGGAGCCGGGCGCGAAGCGTTTTGTTGGCGACGGCGAACTGGCGCGAATGCGGGCGTTTCTGCGCCTCGAGGCTCAGCTCTGCCGGTGGCGCTTCAACCTCGCGACCGGCGCGGTGACTGAAGAGCAGCTCGATGATGAAAAGACCGAATGGCCGACGATCAACCGGCGCCTGATGGGCCGCAAGTCGCGCTACGCGTACAACTCATGCGTGCCGCATTACGAAGGGCTGGTGAAATACGACACGACGCGCGGCACGTCGGAGAAATACCTGTTCGGCGCGGGACGCACCTCGAATGAAGCGCCGTTCGCGCCGCGCATCGGCGCGCGCGACGAGGACGACGGCTACGTCGTGACGTTCGTCGCGGACGCGAACACGAACCACACGAGCGAGGTCGTCATAATCGACGCGAAGAATTTCGCCGCCGGCCCTATCGCGCGCGTGCAGATTCCGCAGCGCGTGCCGACCGGCTTCCACTCGACGTGGATCCCCGGCGACCAGTTGCGCGCCCGCTAGCTGCGCGGCTACGGGTTTGTGTTTGGCGACGGCCCGGTCACCTTCGCATTCGTCGTATTCACTTCGATTCGGTGCTGTTGGCCGGTGGTCTTGTCGGGGACGATCGTGTCGATGTCGCCGGTGATGAGCGTTACGCGCCGCGGCAGCGTCTGCCCGTTCATTGACGTACTGTCCTCGATCTCGACACTGGTGTCGCTGCGAAGCGCTATCGAGCTGCCGTCGGCAAACCCCAATGTCACGGATGCGCCCGGCTGCGTCGTCACCTTGTCGTGAACCATCACCGGCGTACCTTGTTGCGCTGCAAGCGTGGCGCCGCCGCGCTGAATCTGCGCAGTGCCGCTGATCTGGGTCACCGAACCGACGGAATCGTCGGCCCGCGCCGGCAAGCTCGCGAGCATTCCGAGCCCGAGCATCAAGCTCGCTGCGATCATTGCGATCGATCGCTTTCTGATTCGCTGCGTGTCGCCGCCGGATAAAAGTGTTTTCATATCGATCCCCGAGAGCTATTTTTCCGCAAAGAGTTGAGGCCTGCTGGTAAGATAGCATCCTCAATTGCTTGCAAGCTATGAAGCGCGAATTATTGGTAATGCCCCAGTGCGCACATTTTGCGCTTGCAAGACGTCTGACGCATCTCTACTCAAGGTCGAGGGAGGCAAGCTGAACATGAAAATCGGCTCAGTAGTTTTCGATTGCAACGATTTCGACAAGATGGCCGCGTTCTGGCAAGAAGCACTTCACTACGCTCCTCGACAGCCGGCCAAGCCGGACGATTTTGTGTTGCTGAGAGACCCTTCCGGCAGTGGCCCGAACGTTGGTGTGAACAAAAAGAGTAAGTCAGTAGCGGGCAAGATTCGCGTACATCTGGACCTCTACACCAGCGATCAGAAAGCGGAGGTGGAGAGGTTGCTCAAGATCGGGGCTACCATTGTCCGGCTACCGGAGAAGGGCCAGGATTACGTTATTCTCGCAGACCCTGAAGGCAACCACTTTTGCGTGATCGACGGTGGCGATTGACGCACCACGATAGCGCCGTGCCCGGGGAATTGTCATTATTCGGCTGTCAGCGACGAGACTTGCAGAGGTGCCCGGCTTTGACAGGGGCTATACGCAGGAGGGGAGAGGGCTGGATGCCGAAGCGGTATAGGTCTGCAGGATCTCTGCGATGAGTGCAGGGTTCGGGGTTCGTGCGCCGGCCGGCGAATCGATCAAGGTCGAAATGCCTGCGCCGCCGACGCGGAAAAGAGTCTCACTCCTCAAATACTCGCCCGCCTTGGTCTTGATGGTCATCGTCGTCGCCGACACGACGCGGGTCGCGGATCCGGATTTGTGGGGACACCTGCGATTCGGACAAGACATGCTCGCGCAGCGGCATTTAATTTTTTACGATCACTATTCCTATTCGGCGCCGGGACATCTGTCGCTCAACCATGAATGGCTGTCGGACATCCTGACGGCTGCGATCTACAACGCTTTCGGCACCGTCGGCCTCAAACTGATGAAGTTCGCCTGCTCCGCCGCGGTGATCTTTTTCCTTGCCGTAGCGCTGGAGGATACCGAAGCGCCGCCGCGCGTCCAGTTCATCATCCTGATCCTCGCAAGCTTTCCGCTGGCGACACACTTCCAGTTCCGGCCCCAGATGTTCACCTTCGTCCTGATGAGTGCCCTGCTCGCGATTCTTTCGCGATACAACTACCGTGGCCAGGCTCCGCTGTGGCTGGCGATTCCAATTCTCGCGCTGTGGGCGAATTTGCATGGCGGCTTCATCATGGGTCTCGCCACCCTCGGCACCTTCGCCGCCGTGGTGCTCGCGCAAGACCTGGTGCTTGGCCGCGGGATGGGTCGCGCCATGTGGCTTTTCGCGATCGCCGCCGCTTCCACCGTTGCGACGCTCGCTACGCCGTATGGCATCGGCATCTGGCAAGCCATCGGTCATGCGCTCGCGAACCCACACACGCGCACCACGATCGTCGATTGGTTCTCGTTCCCGGCGTCACTGCGCTACCACTGGAACCACCACCATATGGGCAGCGTCGGCGTCAAGATCCTGGCGTTGGCGATGTTCGTGGTGCTCGCGGTCACCTTCCTGCAGACGCCGCGCGGCGGCGATCTTCCGATGGTTGCGATCGCCGCTCTGATGATTGCAGCCGCGT
>JBOHWI010000319.1:0-1680 GCA_050736675.1 Binatus sp. (SeqCode) | reverse complement strand
CGTCAGCGAGAAGTACTACCCCGATGGCCGGCACGAGATGCTGAACGAAACAAATCGCGACGAGGTGCTGCGCGATCTCGCGGACTGGCTGCGGAAGACGATCGCGAAATGATCGCCGTGTAGCGATCAGCCCGCGGCAGTGCGGCGATTGACCATCGCGTCGATCGCGTTGTCATCGTAGCCGAGTTCGCGCAGGACCGCGCGAGTATGCGCGCCAACATTCGGAGCAGCCTGAGGTTTTCGTTTTTCGCTCCCCGCCACGAACACCGGGCTGTCGATCGTCTCGATTGTACCGTGTCCCGGATAGTCGAGTTCCACGAACGCACCGGCGGCGCGCATCTGCGGATCGCTCACGACGTCTTCGAGCATCGGCAGCGGCGACCATTTGATGTCGTATTTTTTGAACTCCTTGCGCCATTCCGACAAATCTTTCGATTCAAACTGCGATTGCAGAATCGCGAACAGCTCGGCGGCATGCTCGGTCCGGCTCGCGTCGGTCGCAAACATTGGATCGGTCGCGAGCTCGGGCGCGCCGAACATTTTGCAGAGGCGCGGGAATTCATGCTCGGGATCGAGTTGAACGAGCAGGAACACCTTCGCATCGCGCGTGATATATCCCGCCGACAGAGGATTGATCGGATGCGGTCCAGCCGGCTGCGGGAACGTCGCGCCCAGCATGCGCGCCTGCAGGTCGCAGCTATGCGCCCACGCGCCACTCGCCATCAAAGACGTGCCGACTTTCGATCCGCGCCCGGTGCGTTCGCGCTTGTACAGCCCGAGCATAATCGCGCCGAACATCGCCATCGCGGTCGGATGGTCGCCGATTCCCGGCCGCGGACCCGACGGAGTTCCGTCGCGTCCCGTCACGCTGGTCATCAGGCCCGAACGCGCCCAATAGGCCAGCGCGTCGAACGCGGGCAAATCGGCGTCGTCGCCTTTTTCGCCGTAGGCGGTGAGATGCGCGAAAATCAGGCGCTCGTTGACGGCGCGCAACTCGTCCCAGGTCAGGTGGAACTTCGTCAGCAATTGCCTCTGATAGTTGGTCACGAAAACGTCGGCAGTCTTGACGAGGCGAAGCAGAGCCTCGTGGCCCTCCGAACTCGCGAGGTCGAGTGCTACGCTTTTTTTGTTCCGCCCGGTGAGTATCCACGCGTAATTCAGTTGCGATTTCGGAGTGCCGGGCAGATGCGGGAAGAGGCGCCACAGATCTCCTCCGTCGGGCCGTTCGATCTTGAAGACTTCAGCGCCAAAATCCGACATCACTGTTGCCGAGGCCGGCCCCGCGATATACGTGCCGCAATCGATCACCCTGATTCCCGACAAGATTCCGCTGTTCTGCATAAGCCAAACTCCAACGAACGAGATAACAGACACGTCGTTAGTACAGCGGTGCGAGTTCGGCAATCCCCCCGTGGCGCTCACGGCGCCACAAGAAAAGTAGCCCCGGACGGAGATTTCACCGACGATTATGCTTGAGCGTCATCGTGTTTCTTTTGCTTGACGACATGGTCTTCATTTCCTCGTTCACTCGCCCGCGATGAAGCTCGAAGTGTTGCGCAACGTTGTGCATTGACTATTCATCACGAGCGATTTCACGCCGACTCGATTGGATGCGTGCATCGAGCTGTCCGCGCGAAATGCCCGGCAGATACCGGCGTATCCGGCCGCGCCGATAATGAG
>JBOHWI010000318.1:0-5576 GCA_050736675.1 Binatus sp. (SeqCode) | reverse complement strand
ACCCTCCCTTTTTCATCGATCGAATGGTCGAACCGACCAGTAAACACCCCTACTCCTCCCCGGCGTCCCACAACATCCCACTCTACCCCACTTCAGTCAAGCAATTCGCGTGACCAAACTGACTATTAGCTTGAATAGTCAATAGCGAAGAAAATACGAAACTGAGTGTTCTTCTGACTATTCCATTTTTTTCTCGAAAAGCGTCAGCTTGACAGCGACGCCATTCATTGGCGAAACTCGCGCCGATTCGCTGATCGATCCACCACATTGGAACTTGAGACGCCCTAAGCTCATCGGGGCACAGAGAGGTTAGATGAAGACGCGAAATTCCTGGCTGCGAAACGCTGCCGTCCTCGCAGCAGGCCTGGTAATGACGGTGCTCGTCACCAGCCCCGCCGCCTATTCAAGGCAAAAGAGAAAGAAGGCTGAGGTGACACCCACCGAGACTTTGACGCCGACCGCCACGCCTACCCCCGAGGTTCACGTGTGGAATTTCGATCAGGATAAAGCGGGCGAAGTTCCGGCGGGATGGAAGGCGCTCGAGGGCGGCTGGCAGGTAATTCCAGATCCGACCGCACCCAGCAAGCCCAACACATTTGGTTTGCCGGCGGGCCGGCTGTTCAAGTCGCTGACCAATGCGCTCGAGTATTACCCAATGGCGATTGAGACCGACCCGACTGAGTATTCCGACTTTACTCTCGAAGCTCAGTTCAAATCTGCCGGCGGACGTTTCGATTGTTCGGGCGGTCTCATCTTCCGCTACGTTGACGCCAAAAATTTCTACCTGCTTTCCGAGGGATGCCCGAGTGACTACTTCGCGCTCTCGCGGATGACCAACGGGCAACTGGTCGGCCTCAAGCAGAGCGTGGTGCCGACCGACAAGGACACCTGGTACCGCATCAAGGTCAGGGCCCAGGGCGGACACTTCATGTGTTACCACGACGACAAGATGATCTTCGATTTCGACGACAGCAAAATAGCGAAGGGCAAGATCGGAGTCTGGGCGCGCGACGATTCGCAGGCGCAGTTCGACGACGTGAAGATTACGGTCATCGGCGCCGGCGAAAGTGCACCGGCGACGCCGGCCGCGTCACCCTCACCGTAATGGTTTCCAGGCGCCCGCACGAGGCTGGTTGCAAGCGGGCGCCAGGCAACTTACTCTAAACCCCTATGGATACCACCGAGGAGAAAGCGCGCATCGAGGTCAGGATCGAGCCGCTGCGCGGCCTTCCGCTTGTGATGGAAGTCGCGGGAGGAGTTGGCCGCACGTTGGGCCTGACGCTGCTGTGGGGTCTGGAAATCGTTCGCGATTCATACTTCCGTCTTCTCGATCGCCTCAACGTGCGCCCGCGTCACAAGCGCGCGAGCGCGTTCCCTCCCGGCCAACCGAAAAAACACAACGCCCCCGCACGCTAGTATCGTTTTATCGCCTTGATAGTCGCGCGGTGCGGACGCTCAAGGCCCGACCCTGCAATATTTTCATCGAGCACCTGAGCCAGGTAGCGCGCGAGTTTCTCGTCCAACACCCGCACGAGCGCATCGGTCTGCGCGGCCTGCGTGATCTTCAGAAATCCTTCGAGGCGATGCTCGCGGTCGTGATTGCGAATCAGCCGGGCGATCATGCTTTGCGACAGTGCCGCCAGCTTGATCTCCAGCGCGCGACGAATCCTCTCTATTGCATCTTCGAACCCGGCCTGCGGCGACGACGCACCCAGCTGAAACCCGCAGCATGGGCATCGCGGCGTCGTCTCGGGCGCGATTGCGCCTCCAAGCTCGCATCGCACAACGCGCGCACCGAGCTCGGCCACTTGTGCTCCCAGATGCGCGCCTTCCGGCCGCCCCAGCGCCGCGATCGAGTTCAGGCGCGAGAGCGCGTCGAAATACCGGCGCGCGTCTGCCGCCACCCGCTCGAGCCGCTCCATCTTGTCACGCCATCGCGCATGCGCGCTCAGATAACACTGCACGTAGGTCCATTTGAATTTGTAAAAGCGCGCTTCCAACGCGTCGAGGCTGCGCGGCGGACCCTTCAGGATTCGCGGCCCGAGCTCGACCTGCAGCAGTTCGCATTCGGTCTCCAATGCGATCACTGCCGATTCGCGCGCGACACTTTCCGCTGAACCGTTTTCATCCGGAAGCGCCCGCAGGCCCGTGCCGGCCAGGAATTCGCGCATCGCACGCATCCGCGGAATTGCCGCGGCAGCAGCGGCCAATGTTTCGTACGCCGCGACGACTTTTATCGCCGACGCGAGATAAGATCGATCGGTCGCCGCCTCAACCATCGCAAGCGCGCCCGACTCCGCCAACTCCATGAATTCGGCGATCGCCGCGGCATTGGCCGCTGGCATCTGCAGGTTCGCTTGCTTTAGCGCAGAGGCGAGCACTTCGCGCGTGCGCGCTGCCGCCTCGACCGCAAGCGCCATCGCGGCTTCGAGTCGATTCAGGAGCGCGTCGAGACTCTCGCGATCGCGCGCTATCGTAAGCCGCGGATCGAATCGGCGCGCGAGCGCGAGCGCCGCATTAAACGCCGCGAGCTCCGGCGCGCCGGCGGCGTCAGGGTCGAACCGGGCGGCATCGGTCTCCAGCCGGATCACGCCGCCGGTTGATAATTCCAATCGGCGCAACAACTCGCTGACCACCGGCGTCGCCCGTGCATCCGGGGTCGGGGCGCACGCGACCATCGGCACGCGCGACTTCAGTTCTTCGAGCGCGAGCGCCGCCGTGCCGCCGCACACCTTCTCCACGAGCAGGGCGTCGACTATTTCGCGCGCGAGGTCCCGCTCGTACCCTTCCAGCTCGGCGATACAATCGCGCGCAATCTTCCACGCGGCGCGCCCCGATTCGGCCAGGTGAGTCTTGATTAGATTCGAGATGGCTGCGTTGGCCGTCAGGTCGGGCGGATAGATGAGCCGCGCCGGTAATTCGCCGCCGACGGATGACGCCAACACTTCGCGCGCGAGGCGCGAAAGCGGCGCGATCGCGGCACGATCGGGATCCTTGCCGTCTGCAGCGGGAGTGCCGGCGATTGTTCGGAGCGCCCGGAGTGCCGCCGGATGGAAGGGGAAGATCGCGTCGGGCGCCATTCCAGCCGTATCTATCCTCTTGTATGCATCGCCTGCGTCGAGCTCGGTGTCCTCGACCAATCGACGCGCGCGGCGCACCGCGACTGTCGTCTCCTCGTTCGCGTCGCGCGGCGCCACGGCCAGCGGCCGTGCCGCTGCCGGAGCCCTCCCACGGCCGGCTGCGATCACGGTGAACTTTACCTGGCGGAACGACGCGGCTACTTGCGCCAGCATTACGAAAAAATCCGCTGCTTCGCATTGCGACGTTCCAAAATCGATCGCAACCGTCACCGCACTGATCCCCGTCCGCCGCGCAGTCTCCAGCCCCACGTTCAACGCGGCCGCCCCGCGCATCTGCCGAAAGAGTTCGCCCGACCGCGGGTCGCCACCGATTTGCTCGGCCAGCACGCTCAGCAGAAATAGTTCGACCTCCGCGCTATCGATCCGTCCGGCCAGCTCGAGCCCGCACACGAGCCGCCGCGCGCTTTGCACATCGAGCGCGCCGGCCCGCCTCTGCAGCGCGATCGCATAGTCCAGGAAGTGTGTCTTGCCGCATCCGGCCGGTCCGCCGATCCAGAAAACTCCGCCTTGCGGCCCCTCGAGATGCTGATTCAGGACTTCCCACGAGCGTTCGGCGGCGCGGGTGAATACGTAGCTGGCGATGGTCGCGACCTGCGGCGACGTTTCCAGTTCAAGACGTTCAGGCGCGGGCGCCTCGAGTTCAAACCAGCGCCGGCCAATTGCTCGCTGTCTCTCGACGTTCTGCGATCTCATCAGGTGAGACTATCGCAGCAGGCGGCATCAAGATGTCATGGCTGTTAAACAAAATGTGAGCTTTAGGTCACGCCGGGAACCAACTATCCCAACCGTCTAGTCGATGCGAATCAGCTTGTGCTTGATCGCATATCGCACTATCGCCGCCGTCGAGCGCAGCTCGAACTTCTGCTTGAGGTTGTCGCGATGCGCCTGCGCGGTCTTAACGCTGATGCCGAGTTTTTGCGCGACCTCCTTGGTAGTCGCCCCCTCGCTTATCAGCTTGAGCACCTCGCGCTCGCGCCGCGTTGGATTGGCCGTGCGCGACGCTTTCGCCGACGCGCCATCGCGCAGGCGCGCAAGCACGATCGGCGCGATCGTCGGGCTAAGATAGCGCCGCCCGGAGTGAACCGCACGCACCGCGCCAAGCAATTCAGCCGCCGCGTCGGTTTTGACCACGTAGCCCGCGCAGCCGGCTTCGCCGAGCGCCTCCAGCACGCACTCCTCGTCGTCGTATTGGCTTAGAACCAGCACTTTGCACGCCGGCGTTTGTTTGGCGATTCGATGCGCCGCGGACAGTCCCCCTATTCCCGGCATCCCGAGGTCCATCACCACCACGTGCGGTTTCAGCTGTGCGGCGATCGCGACCGCCTGTTCGCCGTCCGACGCTTCTGCGACAACTTCGCACTGAGTCGCGAGCAACATTTTGAGCGCTGCGCGGAAGATCTGATGATCGTCGGCGAGTAGTACGCGAATCCGCTCCTGACTCTCCATCACGCGGGCTCCGGAATTTCGGCGACGACCGTGGTGCGGCCGGCCCGCGACGCGACCGTCAGCCTACCGCCCATCAGTTCCAGCCGCTCGCGCATACCCGTTAGGCCAGCCCCTTCGCCCTTGTTGCCGTCGACGCCGCGGCCGTCGTCGCTGACCGAGACGCGTGCGGACGCATCGATTTTTTCGATCATGACCTCGACCGACTTGGCGCGCGCATGCCGAATCACGTTGGACAGCGTCTCGCGCACGACCAGGAAGCACAGTTGCTCGACCGGACGCGAGATTTTCTCCGCCGCTCCGGCATGGATCAGCTTCGCCTGCACGCCCGCGCGGTTCAGCCGCTCGAACTCGTGCTCGACTGCCTCGTCGAGCGAGGCGCTGCCGATTGTGGCCGGACGAAGTTCGCGCGTCTTGCGGCGCAATTCCTGTTCGACCTGCTTGAAGATCGCACGCGCCGCGTCGCGCCGGCCCTCGAGCGCAATCTTCGCCGCGGCCAGCAGTTGCGCCTGATCGTCGTGCAGGTCGCGCGCGATTCTTGCGCGCTCCTCGTCGACCGCCGCATACATTCTGAGCGCAAGCCGCCGCACCAGGCCTTCGCGCCGCAACGCGTCCCGCTCCATCACCCAGTTGGTCGCGAATGGCGCCAGCCGCTCGACGATCGCCTGCGCCCTAGCCGCGGATGCTGACCCGTCGCGCGAGGCGAGCGCGATCGCGCCCGCCTCGAACGGGATGCATACGTAGGAGCCGCCGAACACCTTGTCTTCGATGTATTGGCGGGAGCGTTCAGCAATGCCCGCCTCGAGATCGCGCCAGCGCGCTATCACGATGTGGCGCCGGAAGCTGTCCGCCAGCGCGCTAGTCTCACCGAGGTCGAACTGCTTCTGCCCGGACGAAGATGCGGCCACGATGAATGACCCGCCTTCCGCTACCGCAACTATCCATCGATCGAAGCCCGCGCCGCCCGCGACGAGTTCGCCGAAGCGCCCGAAG
>JBOHWI010000317.1:0-4388 GCA_050736675.1 Binatus sp. (SeqCode) | reverse complement strand
CGGAAAGAGTGGCGGGCGAGACGCTCGCGAAGAAGATCCTGCGCGAAGAACGTTTCGCCGGTGCGCGCGCGACGATGGCGAAGCAGTGCGGCACGATTCTCGCCGCCATTCATCGCATCCCACTCGGCGAAGTCCCCTTCCTGATGAAGTTGACGCCGGCGGAGCACATCGCGGCGCAGCGGCGGATCATCGAATACTTCGGGTTTCATCTGCCGGCGCTCGAGCTGGGCCTCAAGTGGGCCGAGCAACACGTTCCGCGCAACACGCGTCACACCGTGGTGCACGGTGACTTCCGCGCCGGCAATTTTATCGTCGGCGAAGAGGGCATCCGCTGCGTGCTCGACTGGGAAATAGGGCAGAGCGGCGATCCAATGCAGGACCTTGGCTGGGTATGCGTCAAGACCTGGCGTTTCGGCGGCAAGAAGCCAGTCGGCGGCTTCGGCACGCGCGAAGATCTGTTCGAGGCTTACGAGAAAGCCAGCGGCCACTCCGTCGATCCCGCGCACGTGCGCTTCTGGGAAGCGTACGGGAGCGTGCGCTGGGGCATAGGATGCTTCAGCATGGGCACTCGCGGCACTGAAGAAGTCGGCATCGAGCGATGCGCGATCGGCCGCCGCGTCGAGGAGCCGCTGTGGGACTTTCTAGATCTAATCGAAGGCCGCGACTGAGTAATCTCGCTTTCGCCAAATGACTATAGGACTGACTATGCCACAGAGTATTCCGAAGGCCGCCGTGCTGCTCGAGGCCGCAGTCAAATACCTGGAAACCGAGCTGATGCCGACGCTCGCCGGCTACCATCGCTTCCAGACCCGCGTCACCGTCAACGTGCTGAACACCGTCCGCCGCGAGCTCGAACTTCGCGGCGCGCAGGCCGAGGCCGAGCGCTCGCGCCTGGTGGCGATACTCGGCCACGGCGGCGACGTCGAGACCCTCAGCATCGAGCTCGCTGAAAAAATTCGCACAGGCGCGATCTCGATTGACGACCCGGCCTTGCGCACTCACGTTCGCCAGTCACTCGCCGACGCGCTCGCGATCAACAATCCCAAATGGCTGACGCGTTGATGGCCGACGAGGGCAACAGCTGGCCGCGCGACTTCCGAATCTTCGCCGGCCTCTGCATTGTCTGGTCGTTGGTCCTGCTGGCCCGCTCACTCTTCGACCTGTCCGCCGGCGGAGTGCCGATCGAAGACGTAATCTTCGGCGTGAAGTTCCACGGCGACGAAGCACGCGTCACGATGGCTCTGCAAGCCATCATCATCGCTTCATTCGGAATCGGAATCCTGATGCGCCGGCGTTGGGGCCCAATCCTCGCGCTGCTCTACATGGCGCAGGTCGTCAGGGTCACGTGATCTTCATCACATCGAATCTGGGCGTCGAAGCACAGCGCATGCACGTGGAGATCGCGTCGATGGAAAGCCCGGTCATGCTGCTGATCGCGCTTTACGTCTGGTACCGAACGCGCCCGCTCCTGCGTCAGGCTGCTGTCTGATCCGCGTTCGATATCGGCGGCGTGTTTCCTTATTCAGACTTTTCTGTCCCCAGTTTTCTAGCGATCGCCAAATAATTGACGTCTCCGCGACAACCTAGTGCCGCTGCACCGCGAGCGCGATACGTCAGGCGTGCAGCCGGCGCCGCCATGGCTCGGCTAATCGTTGGGTAGCTCAGGTTATGTCCGAGATGCCATTTCACCCAGAACTCCGGCATTCGTACCGTTATTGGAATGATTAGTGCTCCTCTGGAGCTTGGCCGCTTCTATCGTTTCGATTCAGGAGTATCACCATCAGTCGCTCGAACCGGCGAGAGCGGCGAATCACAGGCCCGCGGAGTTTAAGATGGAAATTGCGCCAGCAGAGTCTAAGGTTGCGCAGCTAAACATCACCGAAGAGATTGCGTTCCTCAAGAGCATCCTCGAGGGGTCGACGGAGTATTCGATCATAGCCAAGGATCTCGATGGAACGATCCTGACCTGGAATGAAGGTGCGCGTCGAATTTATGGCTATGAACCCGAGGAGGTGGTCGGGAAGAGTGCGTTCATGCTGCACCATCCTGAAGACGTAGCGCAAGGCAGGCCTCAGGCAATTCTCGATGAAGTTCTGCGCGCGGGGAGGTGGTCGGGCGAGCTGCGGCGGATTCGCAAGAATGGCACCGAGTTTAGCGCGCTGGTTTCAGTCACTCTGCGCCGGAGTCCGGAGGGGGGGACGCCGCTCGGATACACGATGATCTCGCAGGATCTTACCGAGGCACAACGGGTTCTCGATGAACTCAAGGAATCGCACGAATACAACCGCGGTCTGATCGAGTCCAACATCGACGCGCTGATGACTACCGATCCGTTGGGCGTCATCAGCGATGTAAACCTGCAGATGTGTACGATGACCGGATGCTCGCGGGAAGAGCTGATCGGTTCACCCTTCAAGCGTCATTTCACCGATCCACGGCGCGCCGAAGATGGTATCCGGCTGGTCCTGGCCGAGGATCGGGTCACCAACTACGAGCTGGTGATGCGCTCGGGCAATGGCGGCGAAACCGTAGTCTCGTACAACGCCACGACGTTCCGCTCGACCGACGGCAAGCTCAAGGGCGTGTTTGCCGCCGCGCGCGATATCACCGCGCAAAAGCAGCTCGAAGAAGAGCTGCGCCAGTCGCAGAACTATACCCGCGGATTGATCGAAGCCTCGGTTGACGCGCTGCTCACGGTCGATCCCCAACTGACGATAACCGACGTCAATGAGCAAACCGTGCGGATGACGGGCTATTCGCGCGAAGAGTTGGTCGGCAGCGCCTTTCCTGACTACTTCACCGACCCTGCCGCTGCCGCCGACGGCGTGCGGAAAACCCTCGCCGAAGGCTTTGTCACCAATTACGTGCTGATTCTGCGCTCCAGGAACGGCACTCAGACTTCGGTCTCATTCAATGCCTCCGTATTCAAGGACACCGACGGCAAGGTCCGCGGCATCTTCGCCTCGGCACGCGACATTACCGGACAACAACGGCTCGAAGAGGAACTGCGGCAGGCGCAGAACTACACCCGCGGTCCGATCGAGTCTTCGGTCGATCCGATGATCACAGTGTCACCCGATCTCACCATTACCGACGTCAATGAACAGATGGTGCGGCTGACGGAGGTCAGCAAGGAACAACTGATTGGCAGCCGTTTTAACGACTACTTCACCGAGCCGGCGCGTGCGGCGGCCGGAGTTCGCAAAACCCTCAATGAAGGTTTTGTCACCAACTATGAACTGACCTTGCGCACTCCCAGCGGGCGGGCCGTGCTGGTTTCGTTCAACGCCTCGATCTTCAAGAGCGCACAGGGAGAGGTGCGCGGAATCTTTGCGGTGGCGCGTGACGTCACCGAGCAGCGCGGACTCGAAGAACAGCTGCGCGAGCAACAGAACTACAGCCGGAGCCTGATCGAGGCTTCGGTCGACGCGCTGGTGACGGTCGATCCGCAGGGCCGCATCACCGACGTCAACGAGCAGATGATCCGGCTGACCGGCGAAGGCCGCCAAAAGCTGGTGGGCAGCCCTTTTGCCAACTACTTTACCGACCCCGAGCGCGCCGCCTCCGGCGTGCGGACCACGCTCGAACAAGGCGTTGTCCAGAACTATGAGCTGGTTCTGAGATCAAAAGCCGGCGCCGAAGCCCAGGTCTCCTTCAACGCGGCGGTGTTTCGCGATACTTCGAATCGGGTGGCCGGTATCTTCGCCGCCGCTCGCGACATCGGTGCGCAAAAGAGCCTGGAGAAAGAGCTGCGCGAGTAGCAGGCCTACAACCGCGGCCTCATCGAGTCCAATATCGACGCGTTGATGACGACCGACTCGCTCGGCGTGATTACTGACGTTAACCGCCAGATGTGCGCCATCACCGGGCTCGAGCGCGCGGAACTGGTTGGCGCCCCGTTCAAGGAGTTTTTTACCGATCCGAAGCGTGCCGAAGACGGCATCAGGCAGGTGCTGATGCAGGGCCAGGTCACCAACTACGAACTGACCATCCGGGCCAAGGATGGCAACGAGACCATGGTTTCCTACAACGCCACGACCTTTCGTGGCGAAGACGGACAGCTGCGCGGCGTGTTCGCGGCCGCCCGCGATATCACGGCGCAGAAAAACCTGGAACGCCAGTTGCGGCAGGCCCAGGAGTACAACCGCGGCTTGATTGAATCCTCGGTCGACGCGATGCTTACGGTGGCGCCCGACCTGACCATCACCGACGTCAACGAACAGATGGTGCGGCTGACCGGCTACAGCCGCGAAGACCTGATCGGCACTTCCTTCAAGGGCTACTTCACCGAACCCGAGCGCGCCGCGGCCGGCGTCATCAAGACTCTGAACGAAGGCTTCGTAACCAATTACGAGTTGCTGCTGCGTTCACATCACCGCCGGGAATTC
>JBOHWI010000316.1:0-5088 GCA_050736675.1 Binatus sp. (SeqCode) | reverse complement strand
CAGGACAAGCTCGCATTCGTGCTGCCGGATTCGTGGTCGCGCGCGGGGCTCGAGAGTGAATTCTCCGATTTGCTGTCGAAGACGTCCGAGCTGTACGCGAAGGCGCTGAAAGCCGGAATCCCGGCCGAGGATGCGCGCTTCGTGCTGCCCAACGCCGCGCCGACAAATTTTCACGTGATGGTGAATTTCGCAGAGATGCTGCACATCTGCGATCTGCGGCTGTGCGTGCGCGCGCAATGGGAAATCCGCCGGATGGTCGCGATGATGCGTGCGGAAATCAAGCACGTGCTGCCCGAGATCGCGGTCTTCCTGCAGCCCAAGTGCGGCGAAAACCGCATGGGCTATTGCGACGAGTCGCTCGACGAATGGCAGAAGTGCCCGCTGGGCAAGGTGCGGCCGCACAAGTCGAGCCTGTTCGATCTCTACGAGCGCTACGGCGCGCGCAAGGCGCAGGCGCTGGGCGAGGCCGAGTATCGCGCGGTCGAGGAAAAAGAGCAGTTGTAGTTTTCGTGAGTGGCGAGTCTCCACCGACATCGATCGACGACGCGATCGCGGCATTCAATCGCGGTGAGTATTTCGAGGCCGCCGAGATGTTTGAGACCGCCTCGCATACTGCTGACGATGAATCGAAGGCGCTCGTTGTCGCGTTCAATCAGATTGCAGCAGCGCTCCATCTGCGCTTCGAGCGCGGCGGACGGCAGGCCTCGATCAACCTGATGTCGCAGGCGATGATCGCGCTCGACGACATGAAGCCGGCGCGCGGCGGTGTCGACGTCGAACGGCTGTGCGTCGAGCTGGCGGCCTACACCGAGGAAGTGCGCGCAACGCCGCGCGACGAGCGCGACGGCCTGAAGCATCGCGCACGCATTTTCCTGGAGCGCCGCCGCGCGCCGAAGATCAACCGCAGGTAGACCGCCATGGAGATCACGCACGAGCAGATTTCCGAGGGCCTCAAGCGGGCCAAATACGTCACCAACGAGCGCGTCGAGACGGCGATTTTTCTGGCGCTCGCGCTCGAAAAGCCCCTGCTGATAGAAGGGCCCGCCGGCGCGGGCAAGACTGAAGTCGCCAAAGTCGTCGCGGAAATTCTCCAGACCGAGCTGATTCGCCTCCAGTGCTACGAAGGCCTCGACGAGGCGCGCGCGCTTTACGAATGGAACTATCAGAAGCAACTGCTGCGCATGCAGGCGGATGAGCATGAGGGTTTGCACTGGGAAGAACTGAGCGAGCACATTTTCTCACGCGATTTTCTGCTGGAGCGCCCGCTGCTCAGAGCGATCACGTCGCCCAGCCGGATCGTCCTGCTGATCGACGAGGTCGATAAGGCCGACGAGGAGTTCGAGGCTTTTTTGCTCGAGCTGCTCTCCGACTTCCAGATAAGCGTTCCCGAACTGGGAACATTGAAGGCGCACGAGCGGCCGGCCGTGATTCTAACCTCGAATCGCGCGCGCGAGCTGTCGGAGGCGCTGCGCCGCCGATGCCTGCATCTGTTCATCGACTTTCCCGGCACCGAGCAGGAGCGAAAAATTATCGAGCTCAAGGTGCCTGAGCTCGACGCCAAGCTGGCGGCCGAAGCGGCGCGTTTTGTCGGCGCGATACGCAAGCTCGGCCTGCGCAAACCGCCGTCGATAGCTGAGACTCTCGATTGGGCGCGCGCTCTGGTGCGCCTTGGCGTGCGCGAACTCGACACCGACGCAGTCCGCACGGCGCTGGGCGTGCTGCTCAAGCACGAAGACGATCGCGCCAAGGTGGAATCGAAGGCGTCGGCGCTCGCACCGCGCCGCAGATGAGGGAAGGGTAAATCACTTTATTGAATGTGAAACCCGCGGTGGGTTTCAGACTTCCTTCGGCAGGGGTGACCCCTGCACCCGGTAGTTAGATGGCACGGCTTCGCGATCAGCTGGTCAGTTTTATCGGCGCATTGAGGGATGCGGGCGTCAGAATTTCGGTTGCCGAATCGATCGACGCGATGAATGCGGTTGCGGCCGTTGGCCTCGAGCGAGCGCGAATGCATGAGGCGATGGCGGCGGCGTTGATCAAGGACGAAGCCGATCGCGCGATCTTTGACGAATCGTTCAACCGTTTTTTCGCCGCGCCGCGGGCAGAGCGCGGTGAGCATCCAGAGCAACGCGGCGCTCAGGTCTCGGCTGCCGCGGGGCGAGGCCGGCCGGGCGAGCAGCCTTCGCTGCGTGACGATTCGCCACCGCGGACGGCAGAGGAGCCGCCGCGTGGCGCTACGGTCGCAAGTCGTCGCGATGAGAAATCGCCAACGTCAGAAGAGAAGCCTGCAAAGAAGGCGTTGGCGGCGCGCCGCGATGACGGCGAGGGCAAGGGCGCCGAGCGCGATTCAAGTAAGGTGCGCGGGCGCGGGCAGGCCGGCGAGGCGGATACCCGCGAGGAATCGACGACGCCCGGCATCGACGCCGCGCGCGTTGCGAGGCTTCGCACGATCGAGCGGATGCCCTTCGACCAATTCTCCGACCTTGATTACGACGAGGCGCGCGACGCGCTGGCTCCCCTGATTCGCCGCTTCCGGATTCGACTTGGACGTCGGCTGCGCCTGGCGCGGACCGGCAGAATCGATTTTCGCCGCACGATTCGCGCGGCGATGCAGCGCGGCGGCGCGCTGATCGATCTCAACTTCCGCGCGCGGCGCCCGCGTCACGTCGATCTCGTAATCCTCGCCGACATCTCGGGTTCGGTCCGTTATGCCGCGCAGTTGATGCTCGAATTGATGGCGGGCGCGCGCGGATGCTTCCGCCGCGTCAGCAGCTTCGTTTACGTGGACCATCTGGCGGAGGCGGATTTCGAGCAGAGTCACCTGGTGATGACGCCTGCGCTGGACCTGTACGCGCATTCGGATTTCGGGCGCGTGCTCGGCGAGCTTTGGGCGCGCAGAGCCGAATTGCTGACGCGCGGCACAATCGTCGTGATAATGGGCGACGCGCGCAACAACCGGCTGCCCGCGCGCGCCGACGTGATGCGCGAGATCGCGCGCTTATCCCGCGCCGTAGTTTGGCTGAATCCGGAAGATCCGGCGCGCTGGGGCACCGGCGACAGCGCGATTAAACAGTACGCGCGCGAAGTGCGCGCGGTGGTACCGTCGCGGAATCTGCGCGAGCTTCAGACCGCGCTGGCCGCCATCGCTTGATCACCTGATCACGCGATGTCGAACAGCTCGCGCATCTTGTTCAGCAGCCATCGATGCGGCCCGCCTTTGCCGTCCATCGTCTGGCCGGATGCGAGCTTTTCCAGCGTATCTTTGTTTCGGGCGGCAATAATGTCACCGATGCCCGCCACCGCCTCGGGGTGCTCCTTGAACAGCCGCGTGAATCCCTCGCGGTCCATCTCGATCACTTCCAGGTCGGAGGTCGCGCGCACGCTTAAGCCGCGCGGTTCGCCGGTCATCAGCGCCATCTCGCCGGTGAAATCGCCACGGGCGTAGTTGGCAATGTGGCGCTCTTTGCCGTTGGCCGTGTGACCGAAAACTTCCGCCGTTCCGCTGCGCACGATGAACATCGAGTCGCCTTGTTCGCCGGCGCGGATCAGCATCTCGCCCGCACCGAACTGGCGCACCGAGACGCTCGGCACCAGTAATCGAAGCTCGTCGTCGTTGAGAGCGCGCAGCCAATCGACCTGGCGCAGGTCGGCGATCAGCTCGCGCTCGAAGTCCGCATCGGCCCGGTCTTCCGCGGTTTTGCGCGTGTCTCGGAGATAGACGTTGCGGATCGGAAACGGAATCTCGATCGAATGGCGCCGGAGTGCGTACCAAAGGCCCGAGGTGACGCGATCGCGCACGTGTTCCTGCTCGCCGTAGTCCGAGATGTAGTACTTGATCTGATACTGGATCGCGAAATCGGCATAACTCCACACCAGAACTTCGGGCGGCGGATCGCGCAGCACTTGTGGCACGTCGCGCAACAGGGTTAGCACGACCTCGCGCACGTGATTGGGCGGCACGCCGTAGCTGATACCGACTGCAATTTCGTCGCGCACGCGACCGGTGGCATAGTTGAACAACACGTCCTTGGCGATCACGGAGTTGGGTATCTCGAGCCGCTCATTGGCGCGCGTCACGATCGTCGTCGCACGCCATGCGATCCCTTTGACCCGCCCGAGGTGCTGGCCGGTGCGGATCCAGTCGCCCGGCTCGAACGGCCGCCCCAGCGAGAGCGACAGGCCGCTGAAAATATTGCCGAGCGTCTCCTGCAGGGCGAAGCCGAGGACCGCCGCGAATACAGTGGTGGTGGTCAGGATCGAAAGCGGCTCGACGCCGAAGTCGGTGTACAGCACCACCATCACGACCACGAACCACAACACGAGCATCAGCAGGTCCTGGCCAATGCTCGAGAAGTGAACCTTGCCGCGGCGTGCCACTGCGCCGACGGCTTCGAGCACCAGCCGGATGAGGCCGAACAGGAACAGCACGAACGCCGCGACCGCAACCTTCTGGCCGACGCGCTGGTTCGGGATGAAGCGCGCGCCGGCGTCGATGAGCGCGCTGCCCGACAACAGCAGGAAGGTCGTCGAGGTCATGGCGCGCGTGCGCCGGCGGACGGCGAAGGCGCCCAACAATCCGGCCAGAACCAGCAGGCTTTCGACGACCGTGCGTAAATCGCGGGACAACCCGTCAATTTGCAGCATCGACTGAAGAGGAGTCGGCACCATCGTTCAGATCCCCGCGGCTCCCGCGATTTCGTCGAGCAGTTTCAGCGCGTCGAAATACTCGGCGGCTATCTCGCGCGCGGCACGGACATGGCGCGGATAGTCGGCGTTGATTTGCGCGATCGCATCGACAGCTTCGTCGGCCGTGTCGAATCCCAGCAGCCCCGTACCGGTGGGAATAGACTTTTCGAATCCGGTCCGCTGCGTGACGACCGGACGTCCGGCCGCCAGGTAGCAAACCGTGCGATCGCTGAACCATCCCGTGCGCGGCCTCACGTAGATGTCCTTCGCGACGGTGAACTCGCCGCGCGACCGGCTGATGTACCCGCGATATTCGTCGACGTCGAGCGACATCGGCACCACCGGCGTGATCCTGAATCCTCCCGCAATCGCGCGCTCGTAGTCAGGGCCGCTGCTCAGGTT
>JBOHWI010000315.1:0-2825 GCA_050736675.1 Binatus sp. (SeqCode) | reverse complement strand
GCGCTGCAGCGTTTCGGCCGGGTCGAGGAAATCGCGTACCCATGCATCTTCCTTGCGTCGGATGCATCGAGCTACGTCACGGGATCGCTGCTGATAGTGGACGGCGGCGAAGGCATGATGCGACTGGGCGGCTAAGTGGACAAACCGACCGGGCAACAGTAAATAATTCCTCGATCACGTCGAGAGAGGTTGATACGTCATGGCGGATAAGAGTGCAGTCGGGAAAACCGGCAAACCGTTTAAGATGCACGTCGATTGGAGCAAGGTGCGCGAGTTCGCGCGCGCGATCAAAGATCCCAATCCGATCTACTTCGACCCCGAGCTGGCGAACAAGGAACTTGGCGGAGTGCCGGTGCCCGTCACGTTTTTGCAGACCAGTGCGTTTTGGACCGACGAGACCTCGAGTCCCGGCTTCGGCGGTTTCGACTTGCGCCGCATCCTGCACGGCGAGCAGGAGTTCGAATTCTTCAAGCCGATCTTCGTCGGCGACACTCTGACCGGCGTCACCAAGGTCGCCGACGTGCTCGAAAAGGAAGGCGGCCGCGGCGGCAAGATGACGCTGTTGATAACCGAGACCGAGTACACGAATCAGAAGGGCGAGAAAGTCGCGATCGCGCGTTCAACCCTGATCGAAACTGGACAGGCAGTCAAAGCCTAGATTCGTCTGGAGAACCACCATGTCAAAATTGAAATTCGATTCAGTGAAAGTCGGCGACGAGATTCCGAAAATCGAGATCAAAGGCGTCACCCGCCCCGACTTCGTGCGCTACGCGGGCGCGTCGGGCGACTTCGTCCCGCTGCATTACGACCAGACCTTCGTCGAGGCGGCAGGAATCCCGACGGTGTTCGCGCAGGGGATGTTCACCGCGGGGCTGCTCTCCAGGGCGGTCACCGATTACGTCGGAATAGGCAACGTGCGGCGCTTCCAAGTGCGCTTCGCTACGCGCGTATGGCCCGGCGACGTCGTTACGTGCACCGGCAAAGTCACCAACAAAGTTGAGAAGGACGGCGAAAAGCAGATCGAAGGCGACCTGATAGTGCTGAATCAAAAGGGCGAGCCCGCAATCCGCGGCAGCTTCCGCGCCGCGTGCGCGTAGCGGGGAAGGGAAATCACTTGATTTAATGTGGAACCCACCGTGGGTTCCACACCTCCTTGGGCAGGGGTGACCCCTGCACCCGGCTCCGTGTCATTCTGAGCGCAGCGAAGAATCCCGGATCTTTCTCGACGCAGGCCGGAAGCACCCCCCAACCATGTAGCGACCACAGCGCGTTGCAACCCGCCTGTGGACGGAATTGTTCAAAGATTGTCAATAGTTAGCCAGTTGTTGCTTTCTTGTGCTTGATTAGCTGCGTCGAATCCGGCAAAGAAGATGGATTAGCCGTGCTGCTTGAGTGAGGGTGGGCTTTCGCTCCTAGGCTTGGAGGCGCAACAATATTCTTGATGGGTGAACCGAGGCACATCATTATTCACGGGCATTTTTATCAGCCGCCGCGCGAGAGCCCGTGGACCGGGCTGATCAGTCCCGAGCATGGCGCGGCGCCGTTTCAGAACTGGAACGAGCGCATTCTCAGCGAATGCTACACGGCCAATGCACATGCCCATACGATGCGGGGGCCAGTCGTTCACGTTCGCAACAATTACGAATCGCTCAGTTTCGATGTCGGCCCGACGCTGGCGGGATGGCTGCAGACGCATGGCAAGACTGCGTATCGCGCGATGACTCGTGGCGACGCTTTGTATGCCGCGAGCCACGGCGGGCATGGCAACGCGATCGCGCAGTCGTACAGCCATTCTATTCTGCCGCTGTTGCCGCCGCGCGACCGCGATTTGCAAATTGCCTGGGGCATCGAGGATTTCGTTTTCCGCTTCGGGCGCAAGCCGGCCGGGATGTGGCTGCCGGAGTGCGCTGCCGACAACGACACGCTCGCGGCGGTCGCCGCAGCGGGAATCCAGTTCGTCATTCTCGCGTCGGACCAGGGAACCTTCAGGAGTCCCGCCCCCGAGCCGCGCAGCGCGGGGCCGTTTCTGTGGCGCGGCGGCGATTTGAGCCTGGCGGTGTTCCGCTTCGATCGTGAACTGTCCAACACCGTGTCTTTCGGCGAAGGAATGGCCGATGGCGCGCGGCTGGCGGAGTGGATGGCGGTCACCGCGCTCAACCTCGAGCCGGGCGCGGCGCTGATGATTGCGACGGACGGCGAGACGTTCGGGCATCACAACAAACACGGCGCCGCCGAGTTGGCGCGAGCCTTGAGGGCGCTCGAAGAACGCGATGACGTGGTGGTTACGAATTGCGCCGAATATCTGGCGACGCATGCTCCCGTCGGATCGTTCGAGATTCCGTCGGCCACCTCGTGGAGCTGTCCACACGGCGTCGAGCGATGGCGCTCGAACTGCGGATGCGGCAACGACGCGAGCACGTCGCAGGAGTGGCGCGCGCCGTTTCGCGCCGCGATGGATTTCGTGAAGTACCATGCCGAGGCGACCTATGACCGTTTCGCGCCGGCGCTGGTGAAGGAGCCGGGCGCGATCCTGCGCGACGCGATCCGTTTGCTGATCGATTCGAATCCCGCTGTCCACGACGAGATCTTCAAGCGTTTCGGAGTCGCCGACGAGAACGGCCGCGAGACGCTGCTCCGGATGTTCGAGCTGGTGCGGGCGGGACAGGCTGCGCTGACCAGTTGCGCATGGTTCTTCGACGATTTCGGCGGACTCGAGGGGCGGGTCGCGCTGCGGTGGGCGGCGCGCGCGGTCGAGCTTGCATCGGAGCATTCGGCGAGTGTCGAAAACGAACTGCTCGAGCGGTTGCGCGGGATCAACTCGAATC